>JAISDR010000290.1 GCA_031264645.1 Prevotellaceae bacterium
ACATCAGCACAAGCTCGTCCAAACCAAGATATTCCTGAGCTAAAGCTCTCTCCGATAATTTTTCCAAATCCGTCATCCGTATTTTTTAAGGGTGCAAAGATAGGGCATTTAATCGAAAAACCATAGACAATTTCTTATTTTCGGAAGATTATGCGATAATTAGAAATCACAAGTTCCATAAGTGAATGGGATCTATCGCAACGACGCCAAATAAATCACCCGGAGAAAAAATCCTTGATATATCTGTTTCATGCAAATATCAAAATCAGCAACTGCGCCGATATCACACGCAGGAACATAGTCAGCGGGTACACTGTTGCATAGCTTACCGAAGGAGCGTCGTTTCCGGCTGTCATCGAAGCGTATGATAATGCGGGAGGGTCGGTAGTGCTTCCGGCGAGCAGTCCCATCAGAGTAAAATAGTCGATATGCAGAAAGCGGCGGGCAATTATTCCCGTGATAATGAGAGGTACGACAGTAATAATCACGCCGATTCCAATCCAGCGCAATCCGCCGCCGGAGATAATTGTCTCGACAAAATTTTCGCCGGCGCCCAGTCCTACACAGGCAAGGAAAAGACAAATGCCAATCTCGCGAATCATGAGGTTTGCGCTCATTGTGGTGTAGGTAACCAGCTTGAATTTAGCTCCGAACACGCTCATCAGTATTGCCACGATGAGAGGTCCGCCCGCCAAACCCAGTTTTACCGGCTGCGGCATCCCGGGAAATGCAAACGGAATGCTGCCAAACAAAACGCCGAGAAATATTCCCGTGAATAAAGGCACAATATTTGGCTCATTCAATCGCTTTAGCTTGTTTCCCAGTATCTTTTCCGTATCGGAGATAGCCATTTTACTTCCCACGACAGTGAGTTTGTCTCCGAACTGCAGTTTCAGTTCGGGGTGAGCGATAAGGTCTATTCCCGAACGGTTGACGCGGGTAACAGTTACGCCAAAGCGGTTTCGCAAATTGATACTTGCCAGCGATTTGCCATTTATTTCCGCTTGAGTAACAAGTATTCTGCGCGATAAAAGTTCGCTGACCGGTTTAGTCCAGTCATCCATGCTCATCTCGACCTGTTTGCCGATGAAAACCGAAATAGCTTCCATATCCTGCGGGGTTGTGATAACGAATACCCTGTTTCCCTCGTTCAGTACGGTCTCCGACGAAACGGTTTCGATATTCCCGTCATTGTACATGATGCGCGAAATGACGAGTTTACGGTCGATAAGGTTTATAATCGACTGTATGTTTCTTCCGAACAGAGCCGGATTCTTTACTTCAATCGACAGCGTGCTTGCAACATCCTTCTTATTTGAGTTTTCAGATTCCAGACGCTCATTTTCCCTGCCGATGTTTATACGGAAAATAAACCGTATGGCTATAATCGAAAAAATAATCCCGACAACTCCAAGCGGATAAGCTACAGCATATCCGAGCGCTATCGAGGGGTCGGCAACGGTTCCGTTCACGCTCGAATATGCCTCCTGCGCAGCGCCAAGTCCGGGAGTATTGGTTACAGCTCCCGAAAGGATGCCGACCATTGTATGTATCGGTATATCCGAAATGCAATATATTGTCAGGGTAGTGATTACGCCTAAAATAACTGTATTTGCCGCCAGAAGATTCAGCCGTATCCCGCCTTTCTTGAAAGAAGACATAAAGCCGGGACCAACCTGCAGTCCAATTGCATATACAAACAAAATCAGTCCAAATTCCTTTACGAAATGTAAAATGGAATGTTCAACTGTAAATCCGAAATGAGAGACTGCGATGCCGACAAACAGTATCATCGCCATACCCAGCGAGATTCCGCAGACCCTGATTTTCCCGAAAATAACTCCTGAAGCTATTACGAAAGCCAGCATCAATACTGTATGCGCCACAGAATTGTTCCACAAAAGACTTGATAACCAGTCCATAATTTCAAATAAACCGATAAATTACGGGATTATACGCCGAATCAATAAAACCTGCCTCTGTTGTCAACTATGTTTGCTTTATCGTACAAAACTCTGTACAGGGTAGAATAATTGTTTACTCCCAGTCTCGATCTTATTGCTTCGGGAGTCTGGGCTTGAGGATTTTCTGCAATATTTGTTACGAGATAAAGGTATACGCCGCTTTCGCCCGCAACCGCTTCCGACAGCTTATTTTCGGGGCTGGATGTTACCGCTCCCAAAAGCTTGTACTCCGGCATTCTTAATGAAGGAATATATGTTGTGTTGAAATTTATTGCAGGGGAAACGCTTGACACGCTTACGCCAAGTTTCGATGCGACGTCGTCGATTGTGCTCGCATCCTTTTTGATATCTGATATTTGAGCAATTAAATAATCTGCCTTTTTGCCTTTAATAACTTCCGGGATAATCTGCCTTTTCACCTTCTCGTACGGCAGGATTCCGGCGTCTCTGGTTCCGACGAGAACGGCAACGATGTATGTATTTTTGCCGTCGACCTCCAAAATTCCCGACACATCGCCCTCTTTTGCTTCGTACATCCAGCGTATAAGGTTCGAGGCTTGCGAATACTGGGCTACGGACTTGCTTTCCATTCCGATATTGTTTTCCACGCGCGGCGACAGTCCGTCTTCAGCGCAGGCTGCCCTGAATTTTTCCACTCGCCTTTGCCCTGTACTGCAATCCTGTTTGCCTGAGCATAATAGTTTTGATATGTTTCCTGACTTGGAGTAATATTTTTCTTTACTGTAGCTATCTGCACTTTGTTGCTGTACAGTTTTGCATCCCTGACTTTTATTATATGAACGCCGAATTGCGTCTGGACTTTCATCAGGCTTCCGACAGGCTTGAAGAAACATGAATCGCTGAAGGGGCGAACCATGCTCTTGAAATCGAACCATCCCAGTTCGCCTCCATTGGCAGCCGTTCCGTCTGTTCCAAATTCTTTAGCGAGATCGGCAAAACTTGCTCCCTTTTTAAGAAGATTCAAAACGCTGTCTGCCTTGAGAGAGTTTTCGGGACTGAACAGTATGTGGTCGGCTTTGACGGAATCGGGCAGACTCCTGAACCTGACTATTCCCGCCAGATTATATGTGTTACCGTCCTGATAATAAGGCAATACATCTCCTTCCTTTTTGTTGAAAACTACAGTATCCAGCACCGTCGGGAGTTCTCCCTTCTTGTAATACAGACTGTCGGGCGCAACATCGGAATTTCTCCTTACGAACGCATACATGGCGGCAGGAGACAGCGTATCCATTTTTGCCTGAAGCTCTTCCATCTTATACATCACCTTCTCATAATCATTTGCCGAAGGGGTAGCGGTGAAAGCAACAAATTCGATATCTCTCGACCTCGTAGATTTATATTTTAACTTATTCTTATTGTAATAATCCTTCAGGTCCGATTCCCTGTACGAAATAAGCGAATCGGGTACGGAATTGTAATCTTTCAGGATGTATGAAAATTCGAAGTTATTTTTTTCTCCTTCCAGGGAATATTCAACGTCCAGGGAATTGACATAGTTACTTTTAGTTTCCAGTTGGGAATATCTTGAATATAACTGGTCGTTCGTGATTTGCTGTTCAAGATCCATCCACCAGATTTTGACAGTTCCTGACATGTTCATGACAAAGTTCTGTAGTTGAGCCCGGTCAACAACTCCCGTTTCCGGATTCGTGAATATCTGCGTGATTATTGGCGACAGGTTTGTCCCCGTAACGGTCAAATCCGTCAGTTCGGTCTCGGAAATGCCAAGTCCTATCTTTTTATACTCCGTATCTCTCACGTATTTCGAGATCAGGTCCTGCCATGTTTTATCTCTCAAACTTTCGTTCACCCTGTCATTCATGGGTGGAACATCCTGGGAATACATCGAATAACTGATTTTGTAAATCTCGGTATTATACTCCAGCAAATTCTCAAATTCTTCCCTGCTGACTGTATTTTCCGCTATTTTACCTATATCACCTTCCGATGAAAAAAGAGCCCTTGCCGTAGCAAGCGTATCCGCATTAACAATAAATGCAAGCAAAGCTATACCTATAACTATCGAAACAAATACCCCTGCTTTTGTCCTTAGTGTCTCTAATGTTGTCATTTAATTTCT
>JAISDR010000293.1 GCA_031264645.1 Prevotellaceae bacterium
TCTGGGGAGATACCAAAGTGGCCAACTGGGGCAGACTGTAAATCTGTTGTCGTACGACTTCGTAGGTTCGAATCCTGCTCTCCCCACAGACATGCGGAAGTAGCTCAGTTGGTAGAGCATCAGCCTTCCAAGCTGAGGGTCGCGAGTTCGAACCTCGTCTTCCGCTCTAAAAGAAAAGGTGTAAGGTAACATGCAGAAAAAGATTTTGAAACATGTACTTGAATCTTGGGAACAACGCCTGCGTAGCTCAGAGGTAGAGCACTTCCTTGGTAAGGAAGAGGTCATGGGTTCAATTCCCATCGCCGGCTCTAAGAATAGTGAATTATAAAAGTATATAAAGAAAAATAAGTATTTTTTAACGTTAAAAATGATTCTATAATTATGGCAAAAGAAAAATTTGACAGATCCAAGCCGCACGTAAATATTGGCACCATCGGTCACGTAGATCATGGCAAGACCACCCTTACTGCAGCTATTACCTCTGTTTTAGCAAAACAAGGCTTTTCTTCCGAAATCCGCAGTTTCGATTCTATCGATAATGCTCCCGAGGAAAAGGAAAGAGGTATCACTATTAACACTGCTCACGTTGAGTATCAGACAGCTAAACGCCACTATGCTCACGTTGACTGTCCGGGTCACGCCGACTATGTCAAGAACATGGTTACGGGAGCTGCCCAGATGGACGGCGCTATTTTGGTCTGCGCCGCTACTGACGGACCTATGCCCCAGACACGCGAACATATTCTTCTGGCCCGTCAGGTGAATGTGCCCCGTATCGTTGTTTTCATGAACAAAGTTGATGCGGTTGACGATCCCGAAATGTTGGAGCTTGTTGAAATGGAACTGCGCGAGCTTTTGAGCTTCTATCAGTTCGACGGCGATAACGCTCCCGTTATCAGAGGTTCTGCATTGGGCGCTTTGAACGGCGATCCTGAATGGGAAGCAAAAGTGCTTGAGCTGATGGACGCGGTTGATGAGTATATTCCCATCCCTCCGCGCGAAAACGAAAAACCGTTCCTCATGCCTGTAGAAGACGTATTTTCTATCACAGGTCGCGGAACTGTTGCTACAGGACGTATCGAAACCGGTATCATCAAGGTACAGGAAGAAGTTGAAATCATCGGCTTGGGCGAGAAACCCAAAAAATCGGTGGTTACAGGCGTCGAGATGTTCCGTAAACTTCTTGACCAGGGAGAAGCAGGCGACAATGTCGGTTTGTTACTCCGCGGTATCGACAAGAAGGAAATTAAACGTGGACAGGTTATTGCACGTCCGAACACTATCACTCCTCATACTAAATTCAAAGCTGAAATTTATGTATTGAAGAAAGAAGAAGGCGGACGTCATACTCCATTCCACAATAAGTATCGTCCCCAATTCTATCTGCGTACGCTTGATATTACAGGCGAAGTAGAATTGCCGGAAGGTGTAGAAATGGTTATGCCAGGCGATAATGTTACAATTACAGTTACTTTGATTTATCCTGTCGCTCTGAACTTGAACCTCCGTTTTGCAATACGCGAAGGCGGTCGTACGGTTGGAGCAGGACAGATTACTGAAATAATCGAATAATTTCTCTCTTTTTTTTGAGTTGGTCTTTTTAATACTCAACGAAAGGGCCAACTCTTTTTTAGGGGTGTAGTTCAAGGGCAGAATAGCGGTCTCCAAAACCGTTGATGGGAGTTCGAATCTCTCCACCCCTGCCATTCAAGTTAAAAACTAAGAGTTAAGAACTAAGAGTTATTAAGATACACGAAATAAATGTTTAAACGAAGATGCGTGCGTACAGTTCTGAAAGAGCGTAATCAATAGCGTAGTGGCAACGCCCTGCGAATATAGAACACAACATCAATTAAGCCCTGAAAGGGTGACATTATTATAGGCTAAGCACAATCAAAAATTCCGTACTATTCAACACATTCCAGAATAATACTGTCCGAGATCAGGAAATATTGAGACGGGATTTTGTATCTGTCATCATCGTAAATCATTCTGCCTGACTGCAGGTATTTTGCCGCTTTTTTCGTGAAATTTTCTCTGAACATTTCGGGGACGGCGTTCAGGTCGAGTCCCTTTGCCGTTCGCAGCGAGACAATCAGAGTTTCATTGTAGACATCCTTTTCGGACAGTCTTTCAATCTCTTCGGGAACTGTTCCCCGTTTGATACTTTCGATATACCGGATATTGTTTGCAAGATTATTTTTCCGTATAAACATGCCGTCATAGCTGTGAGCCGAAGGACCTGCGCCGATGTATTGCTGCCTGTTCCAGTACGCGGAATTATGGCGGGACACGAACCCGGGGAGAGCGAAGTTTGAGATTTCGTAGTGCATGTATCCGGCGTCCAGCAGTTTCTTTTCCAGCATTTTGTACTGCAAATCGCTCAGTTCGTCGTCGACAGGCTGAAACTCGCCCCTGTCTCTCATTTTGCCGATGATGGTTTTGTTTTCGACGGACAGGTGATAAGCCGAAATATGCTTGACATTCAGCTCTGTTGCACGGTCGAGATTATATTCCCATTCCCTTAAGTCCATACCCGGAAATCCGTAAATCAGGTCGATGCTGATATTCTCAAATCCTGCATCCCTGGCTTTTTCGACCGATTCCATCGCCTGCCGTGCCGAATGTCTTCGTCGCATAATCTGCAGGTCCCTGTCGATAAAAGACTGTATTCCGATACTTAACCTGTTGACGCCAATGTCTGCAAGCTCCCGGAGGCAGTCTTCCGTCAAGTCGTCGGGATTGGCTTCGACAGTCCATTCTAGGGGAAATGCGGGGAAAAACAGGGAAACAGCCCTGTCCGACAGTCTTTTCAGTTCGCCGGGGCTGTAAACGGTAGGCGTTCCTCCTCCAAAATACAGGGTATAAGGTTCTTTGCTGTCTTCGAGCAGTTCGCCTTTCGACGCTTTGATTTCCATTTCCCTTATCATGCAATCCAGCATTTCCTTCGTTCTCATAAGCGAAACGCTGAAATAAAAATCACAGTATGAACACAGTTGCTTGCAAAACGGGATATGGATATACAGTCCGGGCATAATTCAGTGATGCGAAATTACTTGATATTATTGCATATATAGTCATACAAATTTTCAAAAGTAAGGATACCTGTCATTTCGTGCGCCTGTATTTTGATTCCGAACAGACTTTCTACCAGAGCGACCATGTCCACCAGTCCCAGACTGTCAATGTCCAGAGTCTCTTTGATATTGGCGTCGGGTACAAGCGTGGATATTTCGATTTCAAACTCTTCGGCTAATGCTTCGTTTACCCTGTCAATCAGTTTTGTCTTTTCCATTGAATATTATAATTATTTGATGTTTTTAACTATTAAGGATGAATTGGTTCCGCCGAAACCGAACGAGTTCGACAGGAAAGTGTCAAAGCTTTTATTTACGCGTACGGCGGGGATATTCAGTTTGGACGAATCCTCGTCCGGGTTTTCAAAGTTCAGGTTTGGAGCGATAAATCCGTTTTTCATCATCAGCATCGAGTAGACGATTTCGCTTGCTCCCGCCATCCACATTTCGTGTCCGGTCATTGACTTTGTCGAAGTGATTTCCGGCTTGTGGCTTCCGAACACGTTCGCGATAGCCTTAGCCTCGTTAGCGTCGCCGACGGGCGTGGATGTGGCATGAGCATTGACGTATCCGATGTCGCGGATATCTATTCCCGCCTCCCTGATCGCCATTTGCAGCGAACGGCTCGGTCCGTCGACGTTCGGGACGGAAATATGGTCGCCGTTGGACGAAAATCCGTATCCGGTAATTTCCGCCAGCACAGTCGCTCCGCGCTTTACCGCCGACTCGTAGCTTTCGATGATAACCGTAGCCGCGCCTCCGCCGGGGACTAATCCGTCCCTGTCCCTGTCGAAGGGGCGCGAGGCTTTTTCGGGTTCGCTTTCGCGGATGGAAAATGCGTTGATGCCGTCGAAACTTCCTATTGAATAGGGATTTACTTCCTGCGCTCCCCCGCATACCACACATTCCTGCAATCCTGCCTGAATCAGCATCCGTCCAAGCCCGATTGCGTGCGAGCCGCTTGCGCAGGCTCCCGAAACGGTCAGGTTGATGCCCCTCAGCTTGAAGATGCACGAAAGATTCATGCTTATGGTCGAGTTCATCGACTGGAATATCGCGCCGGAGCCGATCATCGTCGTGTCTCTTTTATCGCGCATCGTGTCAATGCTTTTCATGACTGCTCCGGCGCTGCTGTCGTTTCCATACAGCAGGCCTACTTCGTGAGCGACAAGATAGTCATGGTCTATTTTCGCGTTTTTAAGGGCTTCGGCTGTTGCAGCATACGCATAGTTACACTGTTCTGCCATATATACGCGCTGGTTGCGGCTAAGTATTCCCTTCAGGTTCGGGATTTCGAGATGCGCCGTCAGTCCCGAGCGGAATCCAAGTTCCTTGCGGGAAGGGTCGAAAACGATTCCCGATTTTCCTTCGTAAAGAGACGTGCATACTTCCTCAAGATTTTTCCCCAGACAGGAATAAATACCCATGCCTGTGATTACAACTCTTCGTTTCATCTATACTCTTAAATATGTTTATGTTCTTACTTTTAACAGTTTATCAAGGCGTTCATGAACACGTTTCCGGACGTCTGCAAGCTCGCTCAGACTGCCGGCTTTTTGAAGCTTGTAAAACCTGAACCTGCATTTGAATCTCTTCCATGCCTTACCGTAATCAATTACAAATATATACAGGAAGGGCAGGCAAACCAGATAAGCCAGGGTAATCGGTATCGAATCGCTGATTGCCCATACCGTGAAAAAGAGGATGATATTCCATAAAGGTATGGCTACGATTACGCTGAATATTAGCGTAATGGTTCCGTGCAGCATTGTGTCCTTTATTCTCCGGTTTATCAGTTTTGGCGGGTAAATGACCAATATGTCGGATATATACGCAAAGATGTAAAGCGGGAACAGCAGGGCGAACAGTATCGCGCAGGGAACAAGCGTCGCGGGCGAGGGTTTCTTTTCAAAGCATTTATCGCTGATTTTGAGTTCATTTATCCTGCTGTTCAGGAAAGCCGCATCGTCGTAGACCTGCTGTACTTCGCTTTCCTGTCCGGACGTTTTCAGGGTATCCAGATGTTTGAAGAACTGTTTGTCCGACAGCAGTTTTTCGGGCAGCCTGCACGGATTGAAGCCATTATCCCGGGCATACTTGATTCCGTATGTATTTCTCAGGAAATCTATTGCGTCATAGTTGTCCAAATCGGTGATATTGAGCATCAGTTCGGCAACGCGCTCCCTGATTATTGCGTTTACTTCCCTCTGGGCTGTCCGGTGCTGTTTTTGATACAGATCGTAATATGGCTTCAGCGAGACAGGCTCTCCGAACTTGATGATAATGTCTTCGCGGATATTCATATAGTCCGAATAGTGATTGCACGAAGGCATGACAAACACTTCGGCTTCGTAACCGGATCTTTCGGCAGCTTCGAAGGCGATGCGAAGATATCCGTACGAGAACTTGCCCAGCCACCTCTTGTCCTGATGTCCCGCTTCGGGATATATTATGATTGTTCCGTTGTTCAGCAGTTCGTGATATGTTTTGAGAAAGGTATCGGCATTGTTCGACAGGCTGCTAATGCCCTGATACATCAGCCGGAAAGCCGGCATTATCCCGATTCCGCGGAAGATGGTTCCGAAAACGGGAAACTCGAACGCGTCGGCGCGCGCTATCGCCCTGATTTTCCTCCTCCCGCGCGCATTGATTGCCAGAACCAGAGCCAAAGCGTCGTTCAAACTGTTTTGATGATCGGATATAACCATCAGCGGAACATTGTCGGGCATATTCTCTTTGCCGAGGAAATGGATTCTCCTGTAATATACCGAATGTGCAAGCCGGACATACTGTTTAAATATCCTGTATACTAAACCTCTCCGTCCACTTGGAAACTTGACTTCCTGATCTTTTGCCCATAAGCGTTGTTTCATTGTTGTATTCTTTAATTAGTTATTTTATCAATAATTTTTTCAGGCACAAAAGTATAAAAGAAAACTATATCAGCAAAAAAAGTTTTTCCAAAACTTTAAAATCGTTGGTTACTTGAAATTTAAGCCACTGTATTTTTTAATTAGCCAAAGAAAATGAATGAATAAATATCGAAAAATAAACAATTGTATGATTCCGACAAAAATAATTTGTAGATCAACAAACCTCATTACAATTTCGCATAAAAAACGAAGACTGTTCATTTTGTATGAACAGCCTTCGAAAAATCAAAAATTGAATCACTTATAACATTTAGTACAAAAATCCAAGTAAAATACCGGCAGCGACTGCGCTTCCGATAACTCCTGCCACATTTGGACCCATTGCGTGCATCAGTAGATAGTTTGTTTTGTCGTATTCAAGTCCGAGAATCTGCGAGATACGGGCGGAATCCGGCACTGCCGACACGCCTGCATTTCCGATCAGGGGATTTATCTTGTTACCCTTTTTCAGGAACAGGTTAAAGAACTTCACAAACAAAACTCCGCAGGCAGTAGCGATTACAAACGACAAAGCTCCGAGACCGAATATCTTTATTGAATTAAGCGTCAGAAATTCGGTAGCCTGAGTTGAGGCTCCCACAGTCAGTCCCAGCAGGATTGTGATTGTATCGATCAGAGGACCGCGGGCGGT
>JAISDR010000308.1 GCA_031264645.1 Prevotellaceae bacterium
GGAACGCATAATGAAGAAAGCATCCTCGCTCTGATGAAATATATGAAAGATAAAGGTTTGCCGAATAACTGTCCGGCTATTTATATGGCGCAACTGTACGGAATGAGTGATAATCTGAGTTTTAATGCTGCTAAAGCGGGCTATAATGTTGCAAAATATCTGCCTTACGGAAAGATAAGAAATGTATTGCCCTATCTGGTGCGCAGAGCCGAAGAAAATTCCGCCATAGCAGGTCAGACTGCCAGAGAGTTAATAATGTTAAAACAGGAACTAAAAAGACGGAAATCCTTGAAATAGTTTTACCGTCTGACGGGAATTACGGAAAACATTCTATATTGCTGATGCTGATATGGAATGTTTTCGTTTTTTCATCAATGTCATATTGTCAATAGTAATACAGCAGCGTTACTATTATGCCAATCAAAACCTGAATAAGGACTATTGCAATAGACAACAGCACTATTCCAATTATTACCTTACCATCACGATTAATTTTTACTTTTTTTCTCTTTTCCATTTTCGGTTGATTTTTATATTCGTTATTTTCGAGCATTTCATATTTTTACAATAATCTTCCATTTTACTCAGCGGGGTCTATTTTTTTGTTTATAAGAATCTTACATCATTGTATATTTATAATCCTTCAATTTTTTAAGTTCCAAAGATAGGGATATTTTTTCAGTTACATATCTTAATATATCTTAAGGAATGTTAAATAATACTAAATTCTTATTAGCGCTTGAACAATCAGGCATTCAGACGACGTCCCTTGATTTTTATTATTGACATTACGGCTTTATACAGGAGCGTTCCTGTTTGCTGACATACGATACCGAAAGCGGCTCCGCAAATAACGTCCAGCGGAAAATGCTTGCCCACGTATATACGGCTGTACGAGACACATACAGCCCAGAAGAATATCATGAAACTGTAGTACCTGTTTTTGAAAAATAACGAAGTAAACATTGCAAAACAAAACGCGTTTGCGGCATGGTTCGAAACGAATCCATATTTTCCGCCGCAATCTTCGAGCAAATGTATTACGCTTTTAAGCTCTTCGACATGGCAGGGTCTAAGGCGTTCGAAAACATTCTTAAACAGATGTACGGAGAGCTGGTCGGCAAGGGCAAAGGAAACCGCGAGAGTTGCGAGAACAGCGATGCTCCACCAGCGTTTTTTCCAGACAATGACAGCCGCAACAATCAGATACAGCGGAATCCAAAACCGTATGGAGCTGAAAATCTCCATCACCGGATCAAGCCAGTCGAACCGGAAGCCGTTGATAGCGACGAACAGCTCGGTATCCCAGTCAGGAAAGCGCATGAGCTGTCAATCAGTCCACATCTCTGTTGAGATACGAATTATTCTCTCCCAGAACATGATTCCCGTCGGATTCGTCGAGGCGGTGCTTGTATACCCCTTCCCCTATGACGGTTGAACCTATGACGATCTTTGTTTTAGCCCTTTCGTATGCGGGTATTTTTTCCAGCATTGCAATATCCATCTCGTTCATGGAATTGTATGCGCTTGCTGTGCCTGCCGGATTGAGCGGCAACTGCTGTTCGGGCGGGTTGACCGTTTTCACGCTTGTTTCCGCTGCTTCCGTCAAGTCAATTGTTTGATACGATTTAACATATACTGTACTGTTATAATCATCGTCATACTCTTTATCTTCCAATTGGATAACGTTTGGTCTTCCGTTCTGACCGTAATCCTCCGGATCAATTTCGACGCCGCCGTCAATATCGGGGAACGAGTTGCTTATCGAAAATCCGGTTGCAACAATTGTTACTGCGATTTCTGCCTCCGAGGATTCGTCGTCCAGCGATTCGTCTTTTGTAACGCCTCTTTTAAAATTGGCTTTGCCTCCCGAGGCTTCTCTTATAATCTTCATCAGTTCGCCAAGTTCCGATACTTTAAAAGGTTTTTTCATTCCCGAACTTATATTTACCAGAATGTTTCTGGCTCCCGAAATATCGTTATTGTTCAGAAGCGGGGAAGATAAAGCCTGTTCGGCAGCTATCCGCACCCTGTTTTCCCCGGCGGCTTTTCCCAACCCCATCAGCGCCATGTCGCTGTCTTTCATGACCATCTTGACGTCGGCAAAATCCACGTTTATATACCCCGTAACGGTTATAAGTTCGGCAATGCTTTTAGCGGCAGTTGTAACAACGTCGTCTGCATTCGGAAAAGCGTCGAAGATCGACAGGTCGCTATACATCTCATACAGTTTCTGGTTGTTGATGATCAGGAGCGAATCCACATTCTTTCTCAGGCTCTGCAATCCGTCTATAGCTCTTTTATAAGGTTCCTCTCCCTCGTCCTTAAACGGAAGAGTAACAATCGCTACGGTAAGCAAGCCCATTCCCTTTGCCTCTTTGGCAATGACGGGCGTAGCTCCCGTACCGGTACCTCCTCCCAGTCCGGCAGTGATAAAAACCATTCTCGTATCATTCTGGGACAGTACTGCCTTTATGTCCTCAATATTTTCCAGGGCTGCATCCCGTCCAGTTTTGGGGTCGCATCCGGCGCCAAGTCCGCCCGTCAGCTTTACGCCGATCTGGATTTTATTGGGGACAGGACTTTTTTCCAGTACTTGAGCATCCGTATTGCATATAATAAAGTCAACTCCCTTGATTCCCTTATTATACATATTCTTGACGGCGTTGTTTCCTCCTCCGCCCACTCCTATCACCTTTATAATGTGATTTAATTTTTCTTCCCAATTTGTTGGAATAAATACTTCATTCATATCATTGTATATTATTAAATTAATTATTCTTTTCTTTCTGTTTTTCTTCCTGTTTTTCTTCCTGCTGTTGGGGATTTACAAAATCCCAAAATGCTTTAATTATTTTACTGATAACCCGTTTAATACACTCCAGTATCCACTCCAGTGTCCCCGACGAAAGAGGCTCAGGCGTTGGCGTCGGCGTCGGAGTTGGCGTTGGAGTCGGAGTTGGCGTTGGAGTCGGAGTCGGCATCGGCGTGGATTCCAGGTGATCAAATCCGCACATTATAAGCCCTACCGCTGTAGAATATTGAGGCTGGATTATCTCCTTGGGCGAATCGTCGGAAACATAATCAGGTATGGCTATTTTTACGCACATTCCGGTTTTTGCTTCCAGGTACGGTTTAATATTCTTCATTTTAGCGCCGCCGCCCGTAATTACCAGCCCGGCATTCAGTTTTCTACACTTTGCACTTTCTATTTCCAGCATCACCATTCTTATAATCTCCATCAGGCGGGATTCTGTTATTTCCGATATGAGGTTCACGTCTATCTGATGTGGAGAACGTCCGTTGACCCCTTCAACTATAATCGCTTCATTGCGTGGTTCCAGCAGTATGCCGAATTTAATTTTGACTTTTTCCGCCTTGCTGAACAGCAGGGAGCATCCGGTTTTTATATCGTTTGTAATGGAATTGCCTCCGAAAGGTATTACGGCTGTGTGTCTTATTATTCCTTCTTCGTAGACAATCAGGTCGGTTGTTCCTCCTCCGATATCAATCATTGCCACGCCCATTTCCTTTTCGTCGTCGGAGAGGACAGCCCTTGCCGAAGCAATTGGTTCGAGAATCAGTTTTTGCAGCGACAGGTTCAGCATCCTCATGCAGGCGTTAATATGCAGGCTGTTTTTTTCAGTTCCTATTATCATGTGGAAATGTCCTGTAATTTTGCGTCCGAGGCGTCCCACGGGATCGATTATGTCATCCGTTCCGTCGATGGTATAGCTTTTCGGGATGACATGCAGTATTACCTCGTGATTGTTAAGATGCCGTTTTCCTGCACGCAATTCGAGTTCCATTATTTCCTCTTTCGTTATCAGTTCGTCGTATTTGTCGTGGTCTATTTCCGTCTGGTGCTCGACGCATGTTATGTGTTCTCCCGCAATGCCGACATAAACCTCGCTTATTTTTTCAACTCCCGTTTTGATTCTGACTTCTTCCAAAGTAGGCATTACGGCATTGATTACCTTTTTAACATTTTCTACCTGACCGTGGACGATTCCGTCGGACGCCGCTTCGCTGTACGCTAAAATCCTGTAGCGTCCGCTTTCGGTTTTTTCCCCGGCAATGCTGACCACTTTCGTGGTTCCCAAATCTATTGCAAATACATGTCTTGACATCGTCTTTCCT
>JAISDR010000010.1 GCA_031264645.1 Prevotellaceae bacterium
TTGGGTTTAATCAAAATTTTAGTACTTTTGCCAAAATTTATAATTTTTTGAAAGTGAATTTTTTTATGAAATTGTTTTTAAAAGCTTTGTTTGTTACGGTCGTTTTTTTATCGTACTGCGAAGATTCCCAGGCGCAAGCCTTAGCTGTTCCGGGCTACAGGAGCGGCACGCTGTACTACTATTTCCACACGATAAAAAAAGATGAAACCTTAATCAAAATCGCCAAAATATACAACCTTTCCGTAAGCGAAATACTTGAAGTCAATTCAGCCATTTCCGATCCTGAAAAGATAAGCGAAGGACAAAAGATTAAAGTCCCGAATTACAGTCATTTTATTGATAAGTATCCTCACGATCAATGGAATTTTATTCTATACAGGATAAAACAGGGCGACAGGCTGAAAAGCATTGCAAAAGAGTTTAAAACGGATGTTGACGATATCAAGAATGTGAATCCGGGAATAGAAAACAAGCCCGTTACA
Source organism: Prevotellaceae bacterium (assembly GCA_031264645.1). Lineage (GTDB taxonomy): Bacteria > Bacteroidota > Bacteroidia > Bacteroidales > UBA932 > JAIRLF01. The sequence continues at coordinate 483 of JAISDR010000010.1, forward strand.
GGCGCTGAAATACGCGTGCCTGTGAAGAAACAGGGGGTAGCGCAAAATCCGGATAAAAACAGGGAACTTGCGGATAAGAAAGAACAGGATAAGAAGGAGCAGGAAAGAAAGAAACAGGAAGAAAATGAGCAGGATAAGCAGCCATTCAAAAATCCGGCGCTTACGTTTAACTGGGGAAACGACAATTCCAAATCCGAAGAAAACAGGAACTTTAGCAACACTGACTGCGCCGAATATTCCTATAAATCAGGGACGGTTTTTAAAATATCGCTCATTGCGCCCCTGAAAAAAGATGACGGAACGATTGACCTGTCCGGAACTTCGTTTCTGTCGGGCGCATTGATCGCCGTAAATGAAATGAAAAATAATGGACTGACTGTAAAATTAAATTCATTTGACGCCGGCGGCAAAAACAGCATTAGCCGCATACTCCGGTCGCAGGAATTGAAGGAATCCGACGTCATAATAGCGCAGGCGCCTGTCGATTATCTCGCTGAACTCGCCGGTTTTGCCAGTGAAAACAGGATACATCTGGTCATACCGAACGAAAGCAAGGCTCATGCGCTTGTCGAAAACAATCCGTACGTTATACAGTTATATCCTTCGGTAGATGTTGTTTGTAAAAAAATGATGAGTAAACAGTATAATGAAGACGTTTTGCCCGTGCTGGTAAAGCCCGAAAAGCCCGACAGCGCAATGTTGAAAATGTACCGTACCGAACTGAAAAAGCGTTTCGGGACGTTTAAGGAACAGACTCATAAAATGGGTTTGAGAGAGCTGGCATACAGGGATATACTTGACATGAACAAACTCAATCTGATTTTCGTATGCCCGACTGCCGAAGCGTCGAGAATTCAACCTTTTGTATCGGATTTGATAAGCAGGCTGAATACCGTAAAGCACCGTTTAAGCGTTTTCGGAACGGATAACTGGAGCAGTTTTGAATTGATTGAAAAAACCCTGTATTTCAACACCAATGTCCACCTGGCTAAGCCTTTGCATGTCGATTACAGTAACGATGCGGTAAAACTGTTTGTGCAACTGTATCGAAAGGCATACAATAATGAGCCTGAAAAGTACGCCTTCCTCGGACATGACGTGATGTATTATTTTCTGTCCGTATTGAGAAAATACGGGAGTGATTTTAAGGATTGTGTCTCCGGATTCGATTCGATTCTGCTGCAGTCGCGTTACAAACTCAGGCGAAATAACCTCAACGGCGGTTTTGTTAACGATGGCTGTTTTCTGATGGAGTATACCCGCGATGATATTGAAATAAGAAGAGAATGAGCAGGAAAGTAAATATTTTGCAGTATCGTAAAGCCCTGATACTTTTCCTGACGGTTTCCGTCCTGATACTGTTTTTCATACCGAGGATGGGAAAATTCAAGTACGAATTTAATCAGGGAGAAATATGGCTGTACGAGGAGTTGAACGCGCCTTTCGATTTTCCTGTGTACAAAAGCGAAGCGGAATTGAAGGAGGAACATTCCCGGATTCAAAAGCAGTCGCTGAACTATTTTGTACTTGACTCCTCGCTTGTTGCAAAACAGATGGTTCTTTTGAGGGAGAAAGCCGGTTTCCACAACTACGACAGCAGACTGTTTTCATCGTTGCAGGACGTATTTGTCTCGCTGTATGGCAGAGGAATAATCGACGCCTCGCGCTATGCAGAACTGAAGGATAAACTGATAGCGATAGTCAGGGGAAATACATACGAAGAAATTCCCGTATCCGAATTATATACGCAAAATACGGCTTATGACTTCATTAACAGTTCGGCTATAAAGTATTATGCCGACGAATTGAATGTTAACCTGTCACAGTTCATTGTCCCCAACCTGATTTTCGACGAGACTTTGACCCAGAAAATCCGGCATAAAAACCTTGACGCAATACTGCCAACGGAAGGAATGATCAGCGAGGGCGTTAAAATTATTTCCAAAGGCGAACAGATTACTCCCGAAGCATTTAAAATCCTTTCGTCCCTGAAAAGGGAATATGAAAAAAATACCGCCGGAGGAAACTGGTTTTTGACGATACTGGGGCGCATGTTCATTGTTTTCGGCTGCATGGGATGCATATTTGTCCTGATGATGACTTTCCGCAGTACAATGCTGGTTGAAAACAAGTGCATTATATTCATACTTACCTTGCTGGCGATCTTCATTATACTTGCCCTGCAGATTGTGAAAATAAACTCCAGCCTGATTTATGTCATTCCGTTCACCATAGTTCCGATATACATATCCTCGTTTTTCTACTCGCGTCCGGCTATTTACCTGCATTTCTTCATGATTCTGCTTATCGGGAGTTTTGTGCCGGCAAGTTTCGAGTTTGTACTGATCAACTCCATTGCGGGAGTTACCGCAGTCATCGGATTTAAAAAGAATTACGAGAGGGGGGAACTGTTTTTTACAGGATTCCTGATTTTCCTTGTCTATACAACCGGATATGTTTCCCTGAAACTTCTGCACGAAGGCAATTTGTCCGATTTCACATGGCTTACCCCGCTTATGCTGCTTATAAACAGTTTGCTGGTGATTATTTTATATCAGTTTACGTTTTTGTTTGAACGTCTTTTCGGATTTGTCTCTATTTCGCGATTGGTCGAGCTTTCCAATACCAACCGGAAACTGTTCCGCGATTTGACCGAAACAGCTCCGGGAACGGCTCAACATGTTATGCAGGTGGCAAATATCGCCGAAGCTGTTATCGGAAATATCGGCGGCGATTCGCTCTTAGTCCGTGCCGGCGCTATGTATCACGATATCGGGAAAATGAAGAATCCTGCTTTTTTCGTCGAAAATCAGGCTTCCGGAATCAGTCCGCATGACAAAATTTCGCCCGAAGAAAGCGCAAGAATAATTATCGAACATGTTACCTACGGCGTCGAACTTGCTCATAAACACCATCTGCCAGGCGCAATAATCGACTTTATCAAAACCCATCACGGCAAGTCTCTGGTATACTTTTTTTATATGAAGTATATGAATGAACATCCCGACGACAAGGACGCTGCTCAAAAGTTTACATACCCGGGTCCAAATCCTTCGACAAAAGAAATGGTTGTCGTTATGATGGCTGATTCCTGCGAAGCCGCATCGCGCAGCCTCGCATATCCCGACGAAACAAAGCTGAACAATCTGGTGGATAAAATCATTGATCGCCAACACTCCGAAGGACTGTATAACGATTCAAATATCACCCTGAAGGAAATAAGTACCGCAAAACAGATTATCAAAAGTAAACTCAAAAATATCTACCACTCAAGAATCGAATACCCAAACTGATTATGTGATGCAAAATAAACAGGATGGAACGGTTTCATGATACTGCGAACAGAATTTTTTGATGCGCTTGGGCGTTATTTTAAATACTCTTGACGCCATATTAGTTTTTTGGTGGTGATGTAAAAAATATGCTGCTGTAAATATTTGGCAATCAAGGAATGAATTTGTATTTTTGTAAATGCAAATAAAAATTACACTCCATTGCCCCGATTGCCAAAACACAAAGATAAAAAAGAATGGCAGGAAATCGTATGGCGCCCAAAATTATTTGTGCCGGAAATGTGGACGACAGTTTATTGGAGACCATGCATTGAGGGACAAAGGATGTCATTCATCCCTGACACAAAAGCTGTTATTAATGCTTGTTCGAGGCATAGGCATCAGGGATATCGCTGAGATTGAAAACATCAGCATCAAAAAAGTGTTGTCGGTGTTGGTACGCTCCCGTCATATGATCCGGCCAAAGCAAGCGTATTATGACTGTTTGGAAGCAGATGAATTTTGGACTTATGTGGAAAAAAAGAGCAACAAGGTTTGGCTCATCTATGCTTACCACAGGGACAGCGGCGAAATCGTAGCGTTTGTCTGGGGCAGACGGGACTTGAAAACAGCCAGAGAGTTGAAAAAAAAATGTC
>JAISDR010000067.1 GCA_031264645.1 Prevotellaceae bacterium
CGCGCCAAGGGTGGAAACTTTCTTTTAAACATAGGTCCCCATCCGGACGGTTATATTCCAAAGGAACAGGAAGAACGCATGCGGGAAATGGCGGCATGGATGTTTATCAATCAGGAAAGTATCTACGGTGTGCGACCCTGGATTATCACCAGCGAGGACAATTTATGGTTTACCCGCTCGAAAGACGGAAAAGACGTTTATGTTTACATTACGGGAATCCCCAACTGGCAGCGTGGTACGCGAAAAGAGTTTTTGCTGCATTCGGTAAAAGCTACTGCCAATACGCGGGGAAACGTTTTGGGACAGAATGACAAAATACTGGAATACAGCAATCAGGTGCCGGACACGAGGATTGAACAGACGCCGGAAGGATTGAAACTGTCATGCGTCCGCGCACAGCGTATTTACAATGATAACAAGTGGCCCAATCCCATTGTCGTAAAACTCGAAAATGTCGAACCCGCCTTAGACCCGCCGCAAATCCTTACCGTATCGGCAAAAAGTGAAAACGGGAAACTGAGCATGACAGGAAAAATAGCCGCGACAGGCGACAATAATCAGCTGAAAGCAGGTTTCCTTTTCCGCCCTTACGCAGGATTTGTTGAAAACCTGTACAGCAAGGAATGGCAGGAATCTTCGCTCGTCGAAATCAATGCACCCGGCACATACAGCGTGGATGTATCCGGTCTGGAAAAGGGAGTGGAATACGAATACCGTGCAGTAGTAAAGCATCCGCTGATTTCCATAACGGGAGAAATTAAACGGATAAGATTTTAAATCGTAAATATATGAACATCTTTTATTCTGCACTGTTAGCCGCGCTGTGCCTGCTTACGTCATTGCCGGCATATTCCCAAAAAATCGCGTTTGTCAATACTTTTGATAATACCCGGCATCCGCAAATCCTGTACTGGTTCTGGGACGACGGTACGATTACCGGCAAACAGTATCTGAAAGACATCGACAGGATGGCGGAAAAAAGTCCTTTCGACATGGTCATACTCACTTCGCGCTTCAAGGACAACATGGGGTTCTGGCGTACAAACGATTTGAAACCGTACCTTGCCGACGCTGTCCGTTATGCCCACGAAAAGGGAATAAAAATCGCCATTCAGCTGTGGCCCATGAACCGCACCGTCGAACTGCAAATCCCCGACTATCCGATTGAAACGAAAGACGCCGAGTCGTTTATCAACGAAGGCGAACTCACGCTAAACGCTTCGGGAAGGGGACGCATCACCAATATGCCGAAAACAGCAAGATGGAACCGCGTTATCCGCTCGGAGCTGGTCAAGGTGTGGCTGTTTAAAAAGACGTCGGACGGATTTTACGACCCCGTCACTCTGAAAGAAGCCGAAAAAGACTGGATAATTACCGGACTGAACAACGATTTTTCCATGACGGTAAACATCCACGCGCCAAAAGAATACGCGGGATACACGGCTTACGTACTGACCGAACACTATTACCATTTCTTTGATGTGCTGTCGACAGAACATTTTAACGTTCTGAAAAAGATGCTCGACGACTATTCGGACATTCCCTTCGACGGGGCTGCCCTGGACGAAAACGGCAACCTGGATGTTCTCGGCGGCAATATTCTGGAAAGCCGGAATCTGTATATGGACGACCGGACATGGAGCGACGCCTTCGAAAACCATCTCCGTGAAACCGGCATATCCGACCCCGTCCAGTTGCTTTTCGACATGCGTTATGTTCCCGAAAACAGACCGGAAGTCCGTATCAGGGCAATCAATACGTATTTCGATGAAAGGCTGAAAGGTCCTGTCGCAGTGGAAAAACTGTTTTACGATTATGTGAAAAAGCTGTACGGGAAGGACGCATTTATCGGCTGTCACAGCACGTTCCACAATTCGCTCAACGGAACGGACATCTGGACGACCGGCGTCGACTGGTGGGATTTGCCCCGCGAATACGGTCAAACGGACGAAACGCAGCCCATGCCCGACCGGATGGGTATCGGCATTTCGGGAACGGAACCCATTGTCTACAACATGTATTACAGCAAAAGTAAGGATGCGATGCTGAACGAGGCGCTCTCAACGGCGGCATATGGCGTACGCGAGCACTACCATGCGTGGAACGACGTGCAGGGCTGGGGAAAAGACGTCGGCGAGGATGATTTTCTGGAAGACCTGAAGCCGGTGGAGGAACGTATCCGGCTGTTGAATCATTTCGACCCGGCAGCGCCCAAACTGTCCGTGCTGGCGATATACAATTTCCCGTACATGCTCAACTGGTTTCCAGACGCAGACCGGAAAAACCGGATGGGCACGCGAAACGTGAACTGGACGTCGCAGGCAAACAGTATCTGGAAAGCGGGCTATCCCTGCGCCGCGATTCCGAGCACATGGCTGGAACGCGGGATGCTGACTGTCCGCAAGGACGGAAAAGTACAGGTCAAAGACCGTATTTTTGACGCCGTTGTTTTCTTCGAACCGCAATACGGCAAACCTTCGACGCTCGCCTTCCTGAAAGAACTGGCGGACAGGAAAGTTCCATTAATGACGCTGGGAGAAGCCAGCCTGGATTTCGACGGCAGGGACTGTTCGGAGATGTACCGGCAGATTGCACGGCATGCAATTCCTTTCGACGTCGAAAATATCGGAAAACTGGGCATTGCGAAAAATCCTGTCATGAACGGAATCTTTCTGCAGGACGGCTCGCTTGTGATGTCCGACTATCCTTCGGTAAAAAATAAAACGAACACCGAATTTAAAGTAAAAGTCGGGAAAGATGAATTTTCAGGCAGTTATCAGGGCGTGTTTGCCTTGAAAACGGACAAAAAAGGAAATATAGAGAAACTGGCAGGCGGAAATTTCCGTTCCTTACAGAAAAACGGAAAGACAATCCTTGAATTGAAAAATCCTGCCGATATCCTTATCAAAACAGTGAACGGAAAAACAAATGTTACAATAAAAGGTAAAGACAATGAAATTGTAATCAACAGGATATTAAAATGAATGTGGCAAGAAGAAATGGCATACCTGATTGCTGAAACTGTATGGAATGTGAAAAATTTCATCTATATTTGCCGCTAATTTCAGTCGTAACGGTCTAAAAGCCGGAGCAGTCGGAAAAGGAAATGTTAAAAGTATTTGATACATCAGGCTTTAAAATTTATTTATAAAATGAGTGAACGACAATTGGATTTATTTGACTTTGAAGATGATTGGTCTATTATTTCGACAATCGGAAATGAGTTTCCTGCAGCCGAATATCGCGAAGTAGAATACAAATCGGCACAGGGAGGTTTTTCAAGCGAGTTTTGGAAAACATATTCCGCTTTTGCCAATACCAATAACGGAATTATCATTTTAGGCATTATTGAAAAAAGGGCAGGTATTCGTATTGAAGGCTTGACAGACGGGCAAATTGAAAAATACAAAAAAGATTTCTGGAATAATTGTAACAATCCCAATACCGTTAGCCGTAACTTACTTGTCAATAAAGATGTTAAAGTTATTACGATTAAGGATAAAAAAGTACTGGCTTTCCGTATTCCTTTTGCAGGCAGAACGGAAAGGCCGGTTTTTCTGACACGTAATCCTTTCGGAAATACCTATAAAAGAAACCATGAAGGCGACTACAGATGTACGGATGAAGAAGTGAAAAGGATGCTGGCTGATTCAAGCGCCGAATTAAAAAGAGACAGCCTTATTTTAGAGCATTACACTGTTGCCGATTTGGATGCGACCAGTCTCAAACAATTTCGTCAACTGTTTATCTCTTCCCGACCGGGGCATCCCTGGCACGCTTTAGAGGATTTGGATCTATTAAAAAAAATCGGAGCTTACAGAATTGACCGGAAAGCTAAAATCGAAGGACTTACGGTGGCAGGGCTATTGATGTTTGGAAAAGAGGACAGTATCAGGGAACAGGAATCTTTACCGGACTATTTCCCGGATTTTAGAGAACATTTTTCCGCAGATAAACAAATCAGATGGACAGACCGCATTTATCCCGACGGCGCCTGGGAGTGTAATTTACTGCAATTTTATCTGAAAGTCTGGCCCAAGTTATCATCAACACTTCCCAAACCCTTCGTTTTGAATAAAGACGAAAGAGTGGATGAAACGCCGACACATGTCGCTTTGCGCGAAGCTTTTGTTAATGCACTGGTACATACCGATTATTCGCTAAGCGGGAATATTATCATTGAATTAAATGCCGAAGAGTTTATTTTTTCCAATCCGGGCACATTGCTGGTTTCTATAGAGCAATATTATGCGGGAGGCATCAGCGAATGTCGAAATCCATCCCTGCAACTAATGTTTATGTTGATGGGACGCGCCGAGAAAGCCGGTAGCGGAGTGGATAAAATTATGTCCGGCTGGGCAGAATCACATTGGAGAAAGCCTTTCCTGCAACTCGAATCACAACCCGACAGAGTGAAACTTACGATGCCCATGTTTAGCATAATTCCTGATGCGATACTCGATGAATTAAACTTGATTTTCGGTGATGTTCATCCTCTTTCAGCCGAAGAGCTCACGGTATTGTCGTTTTGCTTAATAGAAGGTTCTATTTCTAATCATCGTTTGCAGTATGTCCTCAACAGACATAGCTCCGATATAACAACTTTATTGAGAAAATTATGCATGGATAATTATCTTGAGTCGGACAACAATGGACGGTGGACAATTTATAAAATAAAACAAAAGGTTGACACCTCAGAAAGAAAGGTTGACACCTCGAAAGGAAAGGTTGACACCTCGGAAGGAAAGGTTGCAACCTCCTCTAAGAACATTGATAATAAGAATATTACAGGTAATTCAAATTCTTCTAAGGTTGCAACCTCGGAAGGAAAGGTTGCAACCTCCCCTAAGAACATTGATAATAAGAATATTATAGACAATTCAAATTCTTCTAAGCTTGCAAGCTCGGAAGGGAAGGTTGCAACCTCCGACGCAGA
>JAISDR010000089.1 GCA_031264645.1 Prevotellaceae bacterium
GAGTTTCAGGACAGCATTACGCTATAACGACACTAACAGAGTTATTTACGAATTTAAAGACTGCTATGCGTACGACGACGGAACGGCGGAAAACGGATACGGACTTTTCGGAAACGGCTCGGCGCAGGGAAAAGTAGCGGTCAAGTTCCGTACGTATATGGCTGACAGTCTCAGGGGATTGTACATGTATTTTAACCGTGCGATGAACGAGGTCAACGCGAATCACAGTTTCGTGATTGCCGTCTGGAATGACGCCGGAGGCATCCCGGGCGAACTGATACACAGCGAGACCGGCGGCAGACCCGTGTTCCGCGACAGTCTTAACAAATACGTTGCGTACAAATTTGAAAAGCCCGTATATCTTTCCGAAGGCGAGATATTTTATGTCGGATGGCTTCAGACGGACGAAGGATTTCTGAACATCGGTTTTGACAGGAACCGCAATTCCAAAATCAATACGCTTTACAATCTGGGACAGGTGTGGGAGCCTTCGGTTTTCGACGGCTCGCTGATGATGCGCCCGATATTCTGTCGCAGCGATTCGAATTTCCCTTCCAGCCATGTCGATCTTGAAGATACTGAAAAAGAGAGCAGAAACACGCAGCCTTCATTCAGAGCCTATCCAAATCCGGCAAGAGGAACGCTGTATTTGGAAGAAAACGATTTCGCTCCACTAATGTCTTCAAAAATAGAACTGTATACCCTGTCCGGCAAACTTGTTAAAGTTTTCGAAAACGTTTCCGGAAATATTGACGTCACAAATATTATGCCTGGAATATACCTTATGAGAGTATGGAATATCAATAAAAAAGTACGTGAAGTTAAAAGAATTATCATTGAGGGATAATAAATGGAGAGAATTAAGGTAAAAATATGCGGAATGCGGAACGCCATGAATATTGTTGAACTTGCCATGCTGAATCCCGACTATATGGGATTTATATTTTATGAACATTCGCCGCGGTTTGCAGGGGAATTAAATCAGGCAATTCTGGACATGCTGTCGCCCGAAACGTCGTCGGTGGGAGTGTTTGTGAATCCCCAAATGAAGTATATTGTCGGAACAGCAGAGCATTACAGGTTTAAAATCCTGCAGCTTCACGGAAATGAAACTCCCGAATTTTGTGCAGAATTAAAGTCGAAATACGAATGTTCGATAATAAAGGCTTTCGGTATAAAATCCGAAGAAGATTTTTCCCATGTTCGTGATTATGAAGATGTATGCGATTATTTTCTTTTCGATACAAAAACGGAGCTTTATGGCGGGTCGGGACAAAAGTTCGACCACAGCCTGCTGGCAAACTATAAAGGCGCGAAACCTTTCTTCCTGAGCGGGGGAATCACTGTCCGCGATCTTGAAAATATCAGGGACAGCCGGCACGAATTATGCTTTGGTATTGACGTTAACAGCGGTTTTGAGATTTCTCCGGGAATAAAAAATCTTGAACAGATAAAACAATTGTTGGACTTTTTCAAACAGACTGATGAACAGGATATCTAAACTTTTTAATGAGAAACAGAAAAATATTCTGTCGATTTATTTCACGACAGGATATCCGCATTTTGATGATACATTGACGATTATTAAGGAACTCGAAACGCAGGGCGCCGACATGGTCGAAATCGGGATTCCATTTTCGGATCCCATGGCTGACGGTCCTGTGATTCAGCAAAGCGGGACTGTAGCCCTCAACAATGGAATGACTTTGAAAAAGCTGTTTGCCCAGCTCGAAAAGGTACGCGACGAAGTGAGTATTCCCCTGATAATGATGGGATATCTCAATCCGGTCATGCAGTTTGGACTGGAAGCATTTTGCAGCGAATGCAAGAGGACAGGCGTCGACGGAATCATCATTCCCGACCTGCCTTTCAATGATTATATAAAGAATTTCAAGTCTTTGGGCGAGAAATACGGGCTTGAATTTATCATGCTGATCACTCCGGAAACTTCGGAAGAAAGAATACGCCTGATTGATGAAAACACTTCCGGCTTCATCTATATGGTATCGACAGCTTCAACTACCGGAGCCAAAGACAGTTTCGACGAGAAAACATTGAGCTATTTCAGGAGAATCGACGGAATGAATCTGAAAAATCCGCGCCTGATAGGATTCGGCATATCAAACAAAACGACTCTTGACGCTGCGTTTGCAAATGCCGGCGGGGCGATTATCGGCAGTGAATTTATACGTCTTCTGGGCAGCGAGCGCTCGATTGAAGCTGCCGTAACAAAGCTTATGCAAAAAACAGGAAAATCATAAATCAACACTGGAAATGAATGTATTAAACGGATATAATAACAGGAAAATATTAATTTTACGCAATGGAACAGTTCGTCGTATCGGCAATTAAGTATCGACCCCTATCGTTCGCTTCGGTAGTGGGACAGTCTACAATCGGGGCAACCCTGAAAAACGCAATTCAGAGGGGGCATTTAAGTCATGCATATTTGTTTTGCGGACCGAGGGGCGTCGGCAAAACTACCTGCGCGCGCATTTTTGCCAAAACAATCAACTGCCTGAACCCGGGTTCCGACATGGAAGCATGTGGTGAATGCGAATCGTGCCGTTCGTTTTCCGAAGGCAGGTCGTATTGCATACATGAACTTGATGCGGCGTCGAACAATTCCGTGGACGACATCCGCACGCTGGTCGAGCAGGTGAGGGTTCCTCCCCAAATCGGAAAATACAGCGTATACATCATCGACGAGGTTCACATGCTCTCGTCCGCGGCTTTCAACGCCTTCCTCAAAACCCTTGAAGAGCCGCCATCGTACGCGATATTCATTTTGGCAACGACTGAAAAGCACAAAATCATACCTACGATTTTGTCGCGCTGTCAAATCTACGATTTCAATAGGATAAGGGTAAACGATATTGTCTCCCATCTCAAAGATATTGCTCAAAAGGAAGGCGTTACATGCGAGCCTGACGCGCTTAACATAATCGCCCGCAAGGCTGACGGGGCAATGAGAGACGCCCTGTCCATATTCGACAGGGTTGTGTCGTTCTGCGGAAACAATGTCAGCTATTCCGCCGTCATCGAAGACTTGAATGTGCTTGACTATGAATATTATTTCAGATTGACGGATGCAATTCGGACGCACAATTACGTGGAGGCGTACATGATTTTCGACGAGATTCTTAAAAAGGGATTTGACGCCCAGCATTTTGTGTCGGGATTAAGCTCCCATTTCAGGGATATTCTCATGTGCAAGGACGCCCGGACGCTGTCCCTGCTGGAAGTGGGCGAGGTGGTTGCCGAACGCTACAGGCAACAGGCGGCTGAGTGTTCTGTCGATTTTATGCTCGACGCCATGAATATTACCAACAAGTGCGAAACAGAATACAAATCCAGCGGTAATCCGCGTTTGCTTATCGAGCTGACTTTATTGAATTTATCTTATATCGGAACTGAAAAAAAAAACAGTCCTCAGGAACATAGCGAACAGTCGGCGGTAAAGCCCGAAACAAAAACAGAATCTGCTGCCGTACAGAAGAAAACGGAGCCTGAGCCTGCTCCAGTCCCCGAAGCGCCAAAAGTCGTTATTTCACTTAAAGACATGCTCAAGGCAAAAACGGAATCCGAAACAAAGACGATAAGCGAAGTCCCTGAAATTGTTGAAGAAAAAACGTTTACAGAGGAAAGACTTGTTCAGGAATGGAGAGCTTATGCCGAAAAAATAAAGGCTCAGTTGCCGCGCTTAAGCAGTCGCCTGCTCGAGTATTCGCCCAAACTTGTGTCCGAAAATCTTGTACACTACCCGATTATAAGCGAACAGCACCGGGAACTGATGGAGACGCGTACAACAGAACTGATCAGTCATCTCCGGGAAACATTAAATGCTTCGATTACTGTGGAATGGGTGGTTCAGGAAGCTCCCGCCGATGAAGGAAAACCGCGACTTTATACCATGAAGGATAAAATCAGTTACATCGCATCCACAAACAGCGCTATTGAAGGGATTATAAAGGATTTGGACCTGGATTACAGATAAAAATGTTGGAATATTTTAACAGCGATTACTCTGTCATACTGTGCGACGGCAAGTTTCCCGAACATGATATCCCTTTGAAATGCTTGAATAATGCGCGTAAAATTGTCTGCTGCGACGGAGCTGCCATAAAACTTCTGCAATACGGCAAAGAACCGTATTCTATTGTGGGCGACCTTGACAGCCTGCCCGAAAACCTGATTTCGCAATACGGCGACAGGGTTTTCCGCGACGACGATCAGGAAACAAACGACCAGACAAAAGCCGTTCTCTGGTGCCACGAACGAAATATCAAGCCCGTAATCATACTCGGAGCTACCGGTCTGCGCGAAGATCATACAATAGGAAATATTTCGCTCCTTGCCGATTATGCCGATTTTATGGATATAGCTATGGTTACGGATACCGGAATCTTTTTCCCCGTGAATAAACCGAAAACTTTTAAATGCTGCAAGGGACAGCAGGTTTCTATCTTCGCAATTACTCCCGATACAAAAATAACGTCGCAGGGCTTGAAGTACGAGGTCTCGGAACGATGTTTCAAAAACTGGAACCAGGGAACGCTTAATGAAACTCTCTCCAATTCGTTCCATATCGCTATAGACAGAGGAAAGGTGATAGTATATCTTAATTATAAATTATGAATTAATCAAAACGGAACATTATCATCGTTCGCTTATTGCCTTTTTGATTTTATATCCTGTGATGGCGACGATTATACTCATCAATGGACTGATCAGGTTGAAGAAGCAGTATGGCAGATAAGCGAAAGTTGAAACTCCGAGTACGGTTGACTGTGTCATTCCGCATGTGTTCCATGGGATTAGCGGCGATGTTACCGTTACGCCGTCTTCTATTGTACGGCTGAGGAGGCGGCTCTCGTAGCCTTTTTGCTTATAGACATTTTTAAACATGTCGCCGGTAAGCAGGATGGACAGATACTGATCGGCGGTGCAGACATTCAGGAATATCCCCGAAGCGACAGTGGCGGAAACCGTTCCGGCAGTGCGTTTCATAAATCGGAGAAAGATGGACGTGATGCTTGCCAGCATACCGCTTCCCGTCATGGAACCGCCGAAACACATGGCGCAAATAATCAGCCAGACAGTATTCAACATTCCCGACATGCCGTGAGTCGCTGCCAGTTCGTTCAGAGCGGTATTACCCGTTTCTATATGAGTATTGTCGTAGAAAGTCATTATCAATCCCTTGAAAAGCGATGAAACACTGTGCGCGCTCAAGCCGGAAATCTGATGAAGCAGTTCGGGCTGGAAAACAAGCGCGGCAATGCCCGCCGTCATAGCCGACAGAAACAGTGTAATGACAGGGGATATTTTCCTGATGATCAGGATTACCATAATCAGGGGGACAAGCA
>JAISDR010000232.1 GCA_031264645.1 Prevotellaceae bacterium
ATACCGAGCAGGTTATCAAGGTCTGTAGTATAGCGTCTGTCAGTGATTTTTCTGCCTGCCTGAATGACATAGCAGTCGGGGGCAAGTTCTTCTATAAATTCTGACTTTGTTTTGATTTCTATCCTTTTCATCATGTCGGTACATATATGTCCGACTTTAATGCAGGGACAGTCTATTTCGGGGAGTATGTCTCCGCCTAAAATATAGATTGTCGTAATCGGCATAGTCGTCTTTTCTCCGTCTATAATCACTTCTTTCGTATGCAGGTTACCGGTATAATCGCGAAAATATATTACGTCTATAGTCTTCCATGATTTCAGGACTTCTATAAGTCTTTTTTCACATTTGCCCTCATCAGTGCAAACACTTGCAATGATGTACAGTCGAAAGATGAAAAAGTCAACATAGTCCAATTCTTCTCCATAGGGGTGCTTCTGCGGCAAAAAGGATACGTCTTCTATCTGCTGTTCAAGTATGGTCCCGATAAAAAATTTAACGGTATGCAGGTTTCCCATAAATTTTCTAAACGCTGTATCGTATATCGGATTGGCGATAACAAACGATTCTAATTTTTTTTCATTTACTTCTTCTGTCTTCATTCACTTTTAATTTCATCATTTTTATCTCCATCCTGCCTGTTTAGCTTGCCTATCAACTGTTTTATCATTTCTTTCTGTTCTTTGATAGTTTTTTTATCTTCTTCATGAACTTTAGCCTGTTCTTCGATTACTTTTTTATCTTCTGCAATAGTCTTATCCTTTTCTTCGATAGTCTTATCCTTTTCTTCAAGAGCTTTATCCTTTTCTTCGATAGTTTTATCCTTTTCTTCAATGATTTTGTTTTTTGCGTCAAACGCATTGTTAAAAGTACGCAAAGCTTCCCTTTCGTCTTCTATTTCTTTACGTTTTTCAGAATTTAATGCCATTTCCTGGAGAATGTCGACGATGAGCTTCATATTTTCATCTCCCGGCAGATAGCGGTATTTTTTCGTTAAATCCGAACCCTTTACGACAAAATAATTCTGTTCAAAAATACTGAGCAGCCTGTCAAGGTTTGTAGCGTAGCGCACATCGGTGATTCTGCCTGCCTGAATGACATAGCTGTCATGGGTAAGCAGTTCGATAAATTCCGATGTTTCATTGATTGTCTCATGGTTGCGCATGTCGGTGCTTACACGTCCGATTTTAATGCAGGGACAGTTTATTTCGGGGAGATTGTTCCCGAGAATATAGATTGTCGTAACCGGCATAACAGTTTCCTTTCCGTCTATAATCTCTTTTCTTCCATACTGTTCTCCGAGATATTTGCGAAAACGCATTACGTCCATGGTATCCCACGATTTCTGGACTTCTATCAGTATCTTTTTCCGTCTGCCGCTCCTGGTGCGAACAGTTGCAATGAAGTCCAGGCGGAAGATGGAAAAATGTTCGGCGCTTCCCTTTATTTCTTCCATTTTTTCCATTTTTTCGACAATCATTACCCCCTTGCTTACGTATGTAAACTCCTGCGGCAAAAAGGATACTTCTTCTATCTGCTGCTCAAGTATGGTACCGAGAAAAAATTTCACTATCCGCTGATTTTCCATCAGTCTCTTAAACACCGTATCGTATATCGGATTGGCGATAATGAACGATTCGAATTTTTCCTTATTTACTTCTTTTGTCTTCATTTGTATTTACGTTAAAGTTTTATAATCCTGTGCAAATCATAAGTAACTCCCAGCCTGAATCCCTTTTCCAGAATCTTCTGCTGGTCCTTGATGTTTATCCACGAATGGGCTTTTATGTAGGGATTCAGGAAAACCGACAGTCCGAAATCGAAATTATAGTTCACGCCAAATCCGGCAATTCCACCAAATCCCGTCAGATTGTCGAGATAAATGCTTTTGCCGGAGACGTCGAAATCAATCAGCAATCCTGCATTGACGAAAAAGTATTTCAGGAAATTAGCCCTCAGCGTTACCGGAATATTAAACATGGACAGTTCCGTTTCCTGCGTTCGCATAAAGACAATCATGCCGGGATAAAGATTCGAAGTCATCTTTATTTTATGCTTCGAATATTCGATTCCGGTTTCCAGTTCCAGCCATTTATTCATACCTTTTATATATGTCGCTCCAAGCGCATAAAAACTTTTCCCGTCCAGACTGTAATTCGGGTTGTTACCTCCATAAATATCCTCGGCGCCGAGAGACGAAAAAGTTACTCCTATCCTGCCGGGTCCCTTTTGAGCGCTCAGCGAAGTCTGCACTGTCATTAAACAGGCAATAATCAACAAATTTAAAATTCTACGTTTCATAATATTCCAATATTTTAATTTTATACCATTTCCCAACCTTTCTTTATATTCTTATCGACGGTATCCTGCATGATTTGCAGAATCTGTTCCTCGTTATTCGACACGAACACATCTCTCTGCAGAGGTTCTTTCCTGTCCGAACTGAAATTGGTGTAATGAAAGACATACGCCGGATATTCCGCCTTCTTTTCCTTGCCCGTTTTCCACACGACGAATTTCTGCACCATAAGCTTTTCTCCCGACGTCTTCCTGTACACCTCCCGATGAATGACAGCGCTTTTGGAAAGTTCGCCGCTTTTCTCGATTTCTTCCTCCGCGATATACGAAAAGGCGTTGACCTGCGACAGCCTGACGTCGTCGAAACACACTTTCTTGTCGTCGCGGAACCTCACGAAAATGGGATAGACAAAGCTTATCCCGCTGACGCTTTCACGCCTTACATACTGCCCGTCGACTATTTCCAGAACAGGATTCAAAATCGCGCCGGACGAGGTCTCGAAAAGAACGTCGTTTACCATAAGCTCGATAACAGTGTCGGGCGTAATCATGTGAAACGCAACATGGTTGGAATCCGTTTCGATATACAGCGATTCGGTGATTTTGGGAGTAAGGTCTGCGAGAAGCTGCTTTTTGAGTTCCTCGTCAAATCCGTTTCCCGTTCTTCCTATTATCTGATACTGACCTTCCCCGGGCATCATTGCCAGAAGCAGGGAACGTATCTGTCCCTTCTGGTCGCCCATTCCTTCCGAAAACCCGACTACCGCAACATCAACAGTATATCGCGGCTTGATTTTGTACACCAGAGGCAGCTCGCTTCTCACCACAAGCCCCTCGGAGCCTTCGTCCTCAACCCATTTGCGGTATATCTCCCTGACTTCCGGTTTCGACGAAGCCTTCTGCATGATTACGGGACGGCACATGTCCGTCTTCCCGAAAATATTCTTCAGGGTACTGTACGTTTCGCCGTATGAGTTTGCCCTGTTGACGCCGCCGTTGATTTCGTATATGTCGAAAGGCGCGATGTGCAGTTTTTTAACGAGCTTTTCATCCGCCAGGGATTCGAGCACGTCAAACACTCTTGTGCGTCCGTTTTCCTCGCTTACATACAGTTCCGAAGGAATAACCGCCTGCCGTATCCCCGCTGCCGCCAGGGCTTTTCCGGCTTCTTCCACGCATGGCAGTCCCAGTCTGACCCGTCCCGAACGGTTCAGTACAAACACACTGTCCCCGTCGAAAAATATCAGGTTAAGCTCGCCGTCGTACTTGCGGGTTACGTAAAAATCCGTACCGCCAAGACGGTCGTTAATCTGCTCGGGGCTGATTGACAGGTAGCTTTTTGTGACGGTTTTCTTATAGTTTATCGCTTTGGCGGACAGTTCCTCCGCCACGGCTTCCGCCGAACCTTCTTCGTATCCGTTTTTAGCGACAAGTTTGTCTTTATATATCTCAGTCATTGTTAAGCGTTTTTATTTCCATATTAGTTAAATGCAGTATCAGGCAATATTTGTCGCCGTCGATTCGTCCTTCCAGAAATGCCCTGTAGGGGGTTCCTCCGGAGGTGATTATCAGGGGTTCGGCGCCCTTTTTTCCCGTGCCGACAAACATCAGCGACCCGCTCTCGTGCAGGTCTTTTGCCATATCGTAGAGAAAATCGTATGTCAGTCCGCTGACATGCTTTATCTGGTATTTCTGCACGAAAACGAACTTGCGCGCAGCCACTTCCTTCGACATTTTCCTGCCCGACCACTGTACAAGACTTTCGCCCGTGATGTTCGACAGGATTTTCGTGAGGTCCTTGCGTTCCCTTTCTTCGCCGTCGGGAGTTTTCACGATTTGCAGCATGTTGACCCTGTACGCAATTTTATTATCCTTATTAAGATACAGCTTGTGAGTACCGCCTATCTTCCTGCCGATATTCTCGATATCCAGTTCCGGGTCTGATTCGATAATCGCTTCGCCCAGGGCTTTCAGATTCCCGTACTTTGCGACCAGAGCTTCTTCCGTCAGTTCCATGGTGGATTTCAGTATCTTGATGTTCTGCTTCTCCCTGTCGTTTCCGAGAACATATTTCACTTTGCTTTTCTGCGTGATGCTTTCGAATGCCACTTCGGCGTCCCTTTTCTTTTCGTTAGATATATTTATCCCTCTCATAATAAATAAGATTAAAACATTGAAAAATCAATTTCGGTATCTTCTTCCTCCTCCTCCGTTTCCGGTTCTTCTTCGATAATGGACGTCTGGCTGATGCCCAGCATCTCAAATTCGTTCAGTACTCCAACCATCATGAAAAGACGTTTTTCTTCATCTCCGGCTGTCAGCAGGAATGCGGTTTTGCCTTCATAGCTGTCCCTGTAACAGTATGTAAAACTGTATATGTCGCTGCCGACAAAGGCTATAAGCTCATCGCTCGCCCCGTCCAGCTGATAGAACGATTTGATGCTGTAATTCAAAAAATCCTCGACGCTCACTTTTCCCGACAGTTCTACCGGAACGGAATAGCTCGAAGGCATCAGCTCCGCCGGCGTACCGTCGTCATATACAGCCTTCAGCTCGGAACGCTGTACCCAGAAACCTTCGCCGGAAACAATCCCCAGAGCAATCCCGCCTTTCGGGATAATCAGTGTCCCGGATTCGTCCATGCTGACAAGCTTACACTCGTTGCCCTCGTCGTCCAGCGCAATGTTTTCCGTCCAGCCGTACAGTTTTTTCCTGTCAATCTTTGCCGGAGAGGTCGTGTATTCCTTGCCTTCTACTAAAAACGTTAATTCTCTTGCCATTATTTATATTTTA
>JAISDR010000278.1 GCA_031264645.1 Prevotellaceae bacterium
AGTGCATTTTGCTTAAATATTTTTCATTACATTTGCATCCGTAAATTGAAGATTTCAGAATATAAAAAATAGATATAAATAAATTAATAGTTTCGAAACCAGAATAATGCAACAAGACAATTTAGTAATAGTAGAATCTCCGGCAAAAGCGAAAACGATAGAGAAATTTTTAGGAGATAAATTTCTCGTAAAGTCAAGCTACGGTCATATAAGAGATTTGGTAAAGAAAGGCTTAGGTGTTGATATAGAAAACAATTACAAACCTGAATATGAAATTTCGGAAGATAAGCACGCCGTTGTAAAAGAACTCAAAAAACTCAGTAAGGAAGCAAAGCATGTTTGGCTGGCGTCCGATGAAGACCGGGAAGGAGAGGCTATAGCATGGCATTTGCAGGAAACTTTAAATCTGGATAAAAGTAAGACTAACAGAATTGTTTTTCACGAGATTACGAAAAATGCTATCCAGAATGCCATAAAGAACCCAAGAGATATTGATAATAACATAGTTGACGCGCAGCAAGCCCGCAGGATTCTTGACCGTCTGGTAGGATTCGAAGTGTCGCCGATTCTGTGGAAAAAAGTGAAACCCTCGCTGTCGGCGGGCAGAGTTCAATCCGTTGCCGTGCGACTGATCGTTGAACGGGAACGGGAGATAATCGGGTTTAAATCCGAATCGTTTTACAAAGTCTGTGCGATATTTAATCCCGATTCGGCAGAGAATCCATT
Source organism: Prevotellaceae bacterium (assembly GCA_031264645.1). Lineage (GTDB taxonomy): Bacteria > Bacteroidota > Bacteroidia > Bacteroidales > UBA932 > JAIRLF01. The sequence goes on from JAISDR010000278.1 coordinate 727, forward strand.
TTCACTGAAATCGGACTTGAATGTCAAGTTCAAGACACTGAAGGAAACCGAAGAGTTTCTTAATCACTGCAAATCGGCAAAATTTTCGATTTCGGGAATTGAGAAAAAGCCCGCAAAAAAATCGCCTTCGCCTCCGTTTACAACCTCGACCCTGCAACAGGAAGCATCAAGAAAATTCGGTTTTTCCGTCGGGCAGACCATGTCCATTGCCCAGCGTTTGTACGAAGCGGGAAAGATAACGTACATGAGGACAGATTCTACCAACCTCTCGTCGTTTGCCATTGATTCGGCAAAAAACACGATTATAAATCTTTATGGAACAAAATATTCCAATGTCCGGCAATACAAAACCAAGTCGAAGGGAGCGCAGGAAGCTCACGAAGCCATACGTCCCACCGAGTTGGAAAATCCGAGCATAAGCGGGACATCTCAGGAGAAAAAGCTCTATGAGTTGATCTGGAAAAGAACTATAGCTTCGCAAATGAGCGACGCTTCTCTGGAAAAGACAGTCGTAACAATATCCATATCGGACAGCGAATATAAATTTCAGGCTACGGGAGAGATATTGCTGTTCGACGGCTTTCTTAAAGTGTATATCGAATCGAGCGATGACGAGACTGAAGACGGGGATTCCGGCGATCTTCTGCCGCCTTTGCGTGAAAATCAAAAGCTCGTTTATAATGAAATATCGGCGACAGAGCGTTTTACACAGCATCCTGCGAGATATACCGAAGCAAGTCTGGTGAAAAAAATGGAAGAGCTTGGAATCGGTCGTCCTTCGACTTATGCGCCAACTGTTTCGACCATCATGCAGCGCGGATATGTGACAAAGGAAGACCGTCAGGGAGAACAGAGAGAATACTTTAGAGTTTCCATGAAAAAGGGAATTATAAAAAAGGAGAAAAAGCATGAAATAACGGGAACAGAAAAATCGAAACTCTTTCCGAGCGATATCGGCATGCTGGTCAATGATTTTCTGGTTGAAAATTTCAGGAAGGTTGTCGATTATAATTTCACTGCCAATGTAGAGGAGCAGTTCGACGAAATCGCATCGGGAGAATTGGAATGGACAAAAATGATAGACAAGTTCTACAAGCCTTTCCACATTGATATTGAGAAATCAAAGGACACATCCCGTCCGGCAGCGTCCGAAAAGGTACTTGGCGTTGACCCGAAGACAGGAAAGCAGGTTTCCGTCAGAATAGCCCGTTTTGGGCCTGTTGCGCAGCTTGGCGTTTCCGACGACACGCAGTCGGAAGCCAAACCCATGTACGCCAGTCTGAAAAAAGGACAGCTGATAGAAAGCATTTCGCTGGAAGAAGCGCTGAAACTCTTCGATTTGCCGCGTGAGATAGGCAAATACGAAGATACGGTACTGGTTGTCGGTCTCGGACGCTTTGGTCCTTATGTGAGATTTGGAAAACAGTTTGTATCGCTCGGTAAAAACGATGATCCATATACTGTTACACAGGAAAGGGCAATAGAACTTATTGAGGAAAAGAGATTAAAGGAAAAAGAAAAGGTAATAAAGAATTTCGAAGACGTTCAGGTTTTAAACGGGCGTTTCGGTCCATATATCTTTTTCGAAGGGAACAATTATAAGTTGCCCAAAGACGTGGATAAGGACGCACTGACAAGGGAAAAATGCATGGAATTGATTGAACAGCAAGGCGTCAAACCGGCAAAGGCAAGCAAGTCAGGCAAGTCAGACAAATCTGCAAAAACAACTGGGATGACAGCCAAAAAAGCCGTTTCTGTAAAAAAAACAAAAAAATAGCTTCGATGTTACTATATATATAAGGTATGAACGATATTTTTGACATATTAGTTTCTGTGGACAGGAAAAGTCTTGGTATAAAGTCGGACAATAAATATTTGCTTGCCAACAGAGTACATTTTCATAAAGATGAATTGTCGTGTTCAAAAATTGTCATACTTGGGGTAGGGGAGGAGAGGGGCTTGACCCTTGTACGGAAATCCCTGTACGGACTGTATTGCAAGTCTGATACGGGCATTAGCGATTTGGGAAATATCCCCCCGTCGGAAAACGATAAGCTGCAACAAATCCTGAAAATACTCTCGGACAAAGATATAACCGTGATTTTGATTGGAAATTCCGTGGATGTACTGTCCGTTTGCCTTGATTCTCTGGCAGACAGGGAGTCCGTTTCGGCGAGTATAGTTTCCCCGGCGGTTGTGCCGTCCGGTTTTACGGATTCCCTTTTCAGTAACAGATTTAAAAACCTGTTCGATTTGAATTTTCTGGCATATCAGACATATCTGAGCGATCCAGAGGTATTAAAAAAGCTTTCGTCCTCTTATTTTGACGCTTTGAGGCTTGGCAAATTCAGGGAAAACAACATGATATACGAGCCTGCTTTGCGCGATTCGGATATATTTAGTCTGGATATGGCTTCCATCCGTAAATCAGAACTTGCAGATTCCTTATATTCAGGATTGAACGGTCTGTATTCGGAAGAAGTCTGCCAGATTTCGCGGTATGCCGGGATTTCGGATAATTTGAAAATTGCAAACGTATTTTGTCATGATAAAATCGAAAAAAACGGTCAAAAAAATGAGTTAATTGCTCAAATTGTGTGGCATATTATAGATGGAATCGTAAATCGGGCGGGGGAAATAATGTTAAATAATGTCAACAGAATCAAAAAGATTCTTATAAATTTAGAGCGTCCGGAAGAGCAATTAGTCTTTTATCACAGCGATATTACAAACCGCTGGTGGATGGAAATTCAGAAAAATTCCGAAACTCCTCCCTTGATAATTGCCTGTATGGAAGAAGATTATAAAATGGCATGCCGGCAGGATGTGCCGTTAAGATGGATTTGGTATCATCAAAAAATGGCAGAAAAAAATTAGTGTTTATTAACAATCAAAATTTAGGGTACTTGTTTATACTAAAAAAAATATTTTACTTTGCGCGGTCTTTGAGATTCATTATTGGAGACAAAGATAATATTGATTTGAGTAGAGTCGCAACGTTCTTTTTTATGCTTTATGGAGGGTGCTTGTTTTCGCAAAGCGAACAAATGTTCAGCCAGACATCGTTCAATCCTGCCTTTGTCAATCCCGCGTATGCCGGAAGCGATACGGCAAGATATTACAATGTGATTGTGATGAACAGAAACCAGATGGTTGGAATAGACAATTCTCCCGGAACGACGGTGTTGAACATCAACGGTCCCCTGATAATAGGGGGCGTACAGGGAGGAGTAAGCGCTACGTTTTACGATGACAGACTGGGTTTTCTCAATACTCCGGCATTTAATTTAGGATATGCGTACAAATTTGAATTAGGAAAAGGTTCTTTAAGTTTAGGTTTATCTGCAGGCGTATTTTTCAGTACTCTTGATTCGGAAGGATGGAGATTGCCCGACGGCAATGCTGATCCGGCTATTCCGACAGGAAAGGAATCAAAGCGAAGTTTTGATTTGGGTTTGGGAGCTTATTACAGGAATAATAAATTTTATGCCGGACTGTCGATGATGCATCTGATCCGTCCAACTTTGGTTTACGGGGACAACCCGTCCAAGTTGCCCGGAAACTATTATCTCATGGCAGGATATGGAATTTCATTTGAAAATCCTGATTTTGAACTGAAGCCAGCCTTATTGGTACTGACAGATTTGAAAAACGCTCTTTATTCTGTAAATTCACTCCTTTTTTACCGGAACAGATTTTGGCTGGGACTGGATTACAGATATAAAAGTTCGATAGGATTGCTTGCAGGTTTAAATTTATTTCCAGAACTCAGATTGGGATATTCTTATGGCTATAACACCTCTGTGTTAAGCAAATATGGAGGAAGCAACCATGAGATAATGTTGACATATAGATTTTCAGTCTATTTTGATAAAGGGAAACAGAAATATAAAAGTATAAGATATTTATAAAAGTTATGGACATGAAGAGAGTGATTTTAGTGACAGTTGTTCTTTTTTTTGTAACCTCATGCGGAAACAGCGGGGGAATTGGAGGAAAAGGCTCGAGAAAAGGTTTTGAGCCTCCGCCCGAAAATATGACGATAATTCCAAAAGGGTCATTTGAGATGGGATCAAATGATGAGGATTATGTATGGGCAATGAATGCACCCCTGAGGCGCAGGACGACAGATGATTTTTTTATGGATTTGACCGAGACAACTAATCTGTCATACAGAGAATTTGTTAACTGGACGGCTGATTCCATAGCAAGAAGAGTATTGGCGAATGAAGGGCTCGACGGATTTTTCTTCGAAGATGATGAAGAAGATCCGGAACCTGATCCCAATGACGTTCGTCTTAATTACAGAACGGCTATACATATCCGCAGTCCGAAGCAAAAAAGTTATGAAGAGCATTATCCCGTACTTAGGGATAAAGAATTTTTTTACTCAAAACAGGAAGCTTTGGGACAGAAAAGGGTTATTGATACCCGTAAGCTGTATTACAAATACAAATATTTTGATTTGCGGCAGGCGGCAAAAGCCAGATGGGTTGTTGACGAGAATGGAGTCGGACACTATGAGGGAAAGGTTATGGATAAAGACGGAAAATCTGTTGATGTTCAGGACAGAGGTTCTTTCATGGTAGAGGAAGATGTTCCTGTTTATCCCGACACTTTATCATGGATACGCGATTTTTTCAATTCATATAATGAACCTCTTTCACGGGCATATTTCTGGCATCCGGCATACGATTATTATCCTGTCGTTGGGGTATCGTGGAAGCAGGCGACTGCGTTTTGTCACTGGAGATCGTATCACGCAAAGGAAAAAAGATACAGAAATCAATACCCTGCTCATGAATACAGATTGCCGATGGAAGTGGAATTTGAATATGCCGCAAGAGGCGGATTGGAGGGTAACCTTTATCCCTGGGGAAGCATGTATAATACCAACAGCAGCGGATGTTTTCTTGCAAATTTCAAACCGCAGAGAGGTGATTACGCACTTGACGGTTTCTCGAGAACATCTCCCGTAGCCCAGTATGAACCGAATGAGTTTGGTCTTTACGATATGGCAGGCAATGTTTCCGAATGGGTTAACGACACTTATGACGAAAATGGATACGAAACAACGCACGATCTGGTTCCGGTATATCACCAGCATGTTTTCAAAGGTGATAAGGCGAGCAAAAAACGTAAAGTTGTCAGGGGCGGTTCGTGGAAGGATATTTCGTACTTTATGCAAACAGGTGCGAGAAATTATGATTATATGGACAGTACACATTCATATATAGGTTTCAGGACAGTCAGGGATGCTGTTGTAGGTAACAGGCAGCCCGGAAGATAAATATTTGAGATACATGAATAATAAAATATAAAAAAAGTATAATAATTATGAAATTTTTAGAATCAAAATTTGCTAAACG
>JAISDR010000298.1 GCA_031264645.1 Prevotellaceae bacterium
ATTAAAAATTGCTAATGAAGGAATTTTATTACTTTTGCAAATTATTATTAAACGCAGATATTAAATATACAGTTGATTATAAACAGAATAAGAATAAAAAATACTTGGAATTCCTAAACGGATACACATTATGGCAAAATTTACTATTTTCGTATATCGATTTTTCAACACACACAAAGCAGTGTTTTACACTATTTTAATTACATCTACCGTATTTTTTGCCTGGTCGGGTTTAAAAATCAATTTTGCAGAAGACATAACGCAGCTTTTTCCTTCGATAGGGGACAGGGGCGTCGAGAAGTTTGTTTTTGCCAATCTGAAGGTGAAGGACAAAGTATTTATCCTGTTCAATTCACATTCCGAAGAAGTTGGTCCTGACGAACTGGCGCAAGCCTGCGACGATTTTGCGGAACTGCTGATGGAAAAGGATTCCGCATACAATCTGATAAATACCATCTTCTATCAGGTGGAGGAAGAAGTGATTCAGGACGGAATCACATTCCTGTACGACAATACGCCCGTGTTTCTTGAAGAATCCCAGTATCCGCAGCTGGATTCGCTGCTCGGCAGGGAACAGCTTGAGCGCCAGATGTCCGACAACTACGATCTCGTAACCTCGACAGCAGGAATGGCATACAGGGAAATCATCACCCGCGACCCGATCGGCTTGCGGAATCTTTTCCTGTCGCAGATTGGCAATTTCGGGCTTGGCGGGAGCTACGTGCTGTACGACGGTCATGTATTTTCATCGGATACCACTGTGGCAGTAGCGTTTCTGTCGCCCAACTTCAGAACTCTGGATTCGAAACTTTCGACGCAGTTCGTGAAAATACTGCAACAGTCGGTAGCGGAATATACGGCGCAGAATCCCGATATCGAAATACTTTATCACGGGCAGCCGGTGCTGAGCGTCAGCAATGCCGACCGGATAAAGAAAGACCTGCTGCTTACGGTTTCCGTTTCCTTAATCCTGATACTGATACTCCTGATTGGGTGTCTCAAGAAAAGTTCCACCCTGTTTTACCTGCTTGCTCCGGTCGTTTACGGCGTACTGTTTGCCATGTCGGTGATGTATTTTATCAAAGGCAGCATGTCGATCATGGCTTTGGGCATCGGGGCGATAGTGATGGGCGTCGCGTTCAGCTACTGTCTGCATGTTATCGCTCATTACAAATACGTTGGCGATCCCGAAAGGGTATTGAAAGACCAGACCGTCCCCGTCATTTTAGGCGTACTGACCACTATCGGCGCGTTCATGGGCTTGCTGCTCACCAAATCGGAACTGCTGCACGATTTCGGACTGTTCGCATCGCTTGGATTAACGGGAACGACAATATTCGCACTGCTGTATATGCCTCAATTCTTCAGGGAGGATAAAAACAGGAAATCGGAAAAGGCGTTTGCCATTCTGGAAAAGATTAATTCCTTCCCGATAGAACGGCAGATATGGCTGATTGTTACAATTGCAGTTGTCAGCATAGTTTGCTATACGTTTTCGGGAAGAGTAGAGTTCGATTCCAATTTGCGGCATATCGGATACAATAACGAACAGCTTGTCCGTTCGCAGAATTTGCTTGCTTCGAAGACCGCCGGCAGTCAGTCGACCTTTTATTTTGCCACAATCTCGGAAAATCAGGATTCAGCATTGATTTTCAGCAGGGAAATGTACAAAAAGCTGGAGGCTTTAAAGAACCGTGGCGAGATTGCCGGATATTCCGCATCGCCAAACATATTTATCCCGGAAGGAGAACAGAAATCGCGTATAAATCGCTGGAATACATACTGGACGGAGGAAAGAAAGGAGGAAGTCAGGAAAGACATAAGCCTCGCCGGAGCCAGACACAAGTTTTCGCCGGAAACATTCGTTCCGTTTTTCGATTTGCTTGACGCCGAATACGAACCGGTATCGCTGTACGAAGCCGGAATCATTCCCGACGCCATCATGAGCAACCTGATTGAGTTTACCGACAACAACTACCTGGTATTTACCCCCGTACTGATGGACAAGGAAAAGCTGTTCAAGGTGGGCGAGGAGGTAAGCAGGGACAGCAAAAACCTGGCTGTCATCGACCCGATGTACTACGCAAACAGCATGGTTGCATCAATTCACAAGGACTTCAATACCACGCTGATGGTTTCATCGCTCTTTGTTTTGCTGGTGCTGCTGATTTCGTTCCGTAGCTTTGTCCTTGCCATACTCGCCTTTCTGCCGATGGGACTCAGCTGGTACATCGTTTTGGGAGTTATGGCTATTTTCGGACTGAAATTCAATCTCATAAACATCATCATTTCGAGCTTTATATTCGGTATAGGAGTTGATTACAGCATCTTCATAATGGACGGACTCTTAGCCAGATATCGCAAAGTGAAGGAGCCTTTGCTGATATATCACAAGACGGCAATATTTTTCTCAGCTATTATATTGATAATTGTTATTGTATCCCTGTTTTTTGCGGTTCATCCCGCGATTCGTTCAATCGGCACAGCCACTCTCATCGGCATGGTTTCGACGATACTGATAGCCTATTCCCTGCAGCCCTTTCTGTTCTGGCTGCTGATCACCAGGCGGGTAGAACAGGGGAAAACGCCTGTTCTCGAGAAATGGGTACGAAACAGGCAGGAAGAAGTTGAGCTAAAGAAATGAAATATGACGTAATTATAATCGGAAGCGGTATCGGCGGACTGGAATGCGGATATATCCTGTCGAAAAAGGGGTATAAGGTCTGTATTCTGGAACAGCATGCGCAAATCGGCGGCTGCCTGCAGGCGTTCAGGCGCGGCAAGTCGGTGTTTGATACCGGATTTCACTACGTCGGAGGACTTGACGAAGGACAGTCGCTCTACAGGCTTTTCAAGTATTTCGATTTGCTCGATTTACCCTGGAAGAAACTTGACGAAGACGCTTTCGCGGAGGTAATTATGGACGACCGTCCGTTTTTTCTTGCATCGGGACACGAACGCTTCATCAATACCCTGGCAAAGGATTTTCCCCGTCAGCGCAGGCAGCTTGAGACATATACGGGCTTTTTGAAACAGATTGGAGACAATATTTTCAAAAGCTTTATTGCCGATTTTGCCAATTCCGCCCTGTTCGAGAGTTCGGCATATTCGTTCCTGCAGGAAACAATAGACGATCCCCTCCTGCGCAATATACTGTCGGGCGGCTCGCTGACAATGGAATTAAACTCGCGGAAACTGCCTCTTTACGTTTTTGCGCAAATCAACGATTCATTCATCCGAAGCACATGGCGACTGAAAGGCAGCGGCTCGATGATTGCCGACAGGCTTGCCGGACATATACGTGCAGCGGGCGGCGAAATCATTACAAACGCGAAAGTTACGCGCCTGATAGAGACGGACAGCAGAATCAGCGCCGTTGAATATAACGGTGAGGAACAGCTCGCCGGAACGTACGTTATTTCGAATATCCACCCCGCGCAGACTCTGGCGCTGATTCCCGAAAGCCGCCATATCAGGAAATCGTACCGCAGGCGCATCTCTGCCATATCCAATACTTTCGGCATATTTACCGCGCATTTGCAGCTTAAGGAATCGGCTTTGCCGTATCTGAACAGAAACGTCTTCATTTATAAGGACAATAACATCTGGGATCACAAATGCAGTAAGGAGATATCTTCTGTTTTAATCAGTTATAAAGCGCCTCCCGATGGAATTTATACAAACAGCATCGACCTCCTCGCCCCGATGCACTGGGAAGAAGTCGCTCAATGGGAAAATACCGCTGTCGGCAAAAGAGGAGCTGATTACGAAACGTTTAAACGGCAGAAAGCCGAATCGTGCATCAGGCTTGCTTCGGAAAAGATTCCCGGTCTGAAAAACTGTATCGAAAAGATTTATACAAGCACGCCGCTCACGTACAGGGACTATACGGGGGCGCAAAACGGCTCGGCTTACGGTATTCAGAAAGACTGTAACGATACGCTTGGCACGATAATTGTGCCGCAAACGCAGATTCGGAACCTGTTTCTGTCGGGTCAAAACCTTAACCTGCACGGTATTTTGGGAGTGTCGATGACTTCGTTTTTTACCTGTGCAAAAATTGTGGGAATGAATAATTTGTTGAAAGATTTTAATGACAATATAATAAGATGAAAAAGATTTTAATTTGCATACTTTTATGTACCTGCATTGCGGTAAACGCACAGGATGAGCCTGCCGTTTCGATTATCGAAAAAATAAAACAGGCAAACGCGGAATACACTTCCATTACAAGCGATTTCACTCAAACCAAACACCTGTCTTTCATGAACGAAGACGTCGTTTCGAACGGCAAGTTCTTCTACAGCAAGCCCAACCGCCTCCTGATGAAATACGAGCAGCCCGCCGGAGACCTGATGCTGATAAACAACGATCAGCTCGTGATGATTGCGGCAGGCAAATACACCAAAGCGTCTACAAGAACCAGCGCCAAGGCGCGGACAATGAGGAATATCCTCTCGTCGTGCCTGCAGGGCGATGCGTCCATGATAGACGACGTCAAAATATCAGGCGAGGAAACTGCCGACAGCTATGTCATTACGGCGGAGCTGACCAAAAAGGGCAGGAATAAGAATATCAGCAAAGTCGTTCTGCATTACGATAAGTCCGATTTGACGCTCTCCGTCATGCGCATGGAAGAACGCGACGGAAGCTATACCGTATATAAACTGATGAACAAGGCGCTGAATCAGCCTGTCGACGCCGGGGTCTTCAAAGCTCCGAAGAAATAGTTTCCAGCGATGGATTTGAATCCGGATATAAATGTCAGGGAACTCCTGCCGCAGCAGGGCAGGTTTGTGATGATCGAGCGTTTGCGGCGTCTCGACGATACTCTTGTCATTTCGTCCATGACTGTCGACAGTGACAATATTTTTGTCGACGGCGAGGTCTTCAGCGAATCGGGAATCATCGAAAATATCGCGCAGACAGCCGCCGCAAGAATGGGCTACATCGGTAAGTATATCAACAAAGGCGATGTGAAAATCGGATATATCGGTGAAATTAAAAACCTTGTCATAGAACGCTGTCCGCGCACGGGAGAAGAATTGACAACAAGCGTAGAGACTGTTACCGAAATATTTTCGACTCTCATGGCGCTGGCTAAGGTAAGTGTAAACGGCGAACTTATAGCTCACGGAAGTATGAAAATCGCAATAATCGATACTCCATAATTTAAGACCATGAAACTCAAGGACGATTTTTTTAAGGTGCTCGCTTCCAGAACATCTCAGGATAAAACCGAATATTCTATCCGCTTCAATTCCGGACATTTTATTTATCAGGAGCATTTTCCCGGAAATCCCGTTACTCCGGGGGTATGCCTTATCCAGACGGTGAAGGAATTGTGCGAGGAGAATCTCAAGTGCGCGCTTTTCCTGCACAAAATTGCCAGAGTTCGATATTTCAAGGCTGTAAACCCTGTCGAAAACGAAACAGTAGACGTCTCTCTGAATATCTCTGAAAAAGACGGGCTGCATAATGTCCAGGCAGTGATTTCTTCGGACGAAACGGTTTTTTCACAATTGTCGCTGCTGTTTGCAAGGACAGGATAAAGATTTTTTTTACTTTTGCACTTTACTTTTAATACTGTAATACAATGAAAAGATTCTTTTTGACACTAAAAGACAAAACGCACAGGGTAATTGTTAAGTTTACGCGCGCTTACCTGCCCGGGGCAAAAAAGCCTTATAATGCACGTGTTGTGCACCAGACGGAGCTTAATTTAGAACAGGTTGCAGAAAAGGCGCTGCTCTATGACGTCGGCGTCCTGCCGGCGCGAATTGTGGAAGGCGTTACTGCATTTTTCACGCTGTGCTACTATCTGACAGCCGACGGGTACAAGCTGAAAACGCCGCTGTTCAAGAGTTTCCTCCGCATTCCGGGCGAATATGACGGTGACGAAACGCAGCTTCACGAAAACGTTTTTCCGGAATTGCGCATGAACGCGGCGGCTGATTTCACGAAATATATTCGCGAACGGGTGGAGGTAGTGTTTGACGGTATTTATGAGGCGAATGGCTTAATCGGCGAAGTTCTCGACGAGCTGACAGGCGTCAGGGATGACATAATGACTGTTGGCAATATTATCGACGTGCGCGGTTCGGGGCTCAAGATTTTGGCTAACGGCGAGCATGCTTCGGAGGCTGGATTCTTTTTTGCAAGCGAAGCTACAGGCGAGATACGGGCGACCGTTATCCCGGTCAACGAGCCAAGGCTGCTCAAGGTACTTGTACCGCCGCTTCCGCCGGCAGATTATACGATTATTATACGCACACAGTCTTCGGCGATAAAAGCGAGTACGACGCTTTTGAAAAATATACGCGAGATAAAATCGGATTTTACGGTAAAGCCGGCTTGATAACTCTCCTTACGGGACGTTAAATCCTGTCTGTAAGTCATATATGCAGACTGGACTTTTTAAGCGACGGTATATGCGACGGAAGCGTATGCACAGATAATTTGGAAGTGTACGGGCAGATAATTTGGAACTGTATGGGCAGATAAGCTGGAAGTGTATGGGCAGATAGATTTCCGATGCATGAATGGCAATACGCACAGCATAATTCCCTTAGGAGTCATCATAAAGCGAAGCAAACCATCGTCATTCCGGATATGTTTTATCAATAAATTCAACCAGTTCCCTGCTGATGTATGTTTCGTAGCGAAATGCCGAATCGACGGGACTGTTCGAAATACCAGCTGCCATATCCGCCGTCGGGAAATACAATGATAAACCCGTAAGTATCGGCGAATTTACTCATGTCACAGATTTTAGTCCTGTAAGAACCGCCATACCCGTGCAGTATGTAAACAACAGGCCAGGTTTTCGATGTGGAAAAATTATCCGGAAGAACTACCACCGCCGGAATCTCCTTCTGCATGGCTGCGCTGAATGTCTTTACCGTGTCGATCCGTTCAGCAAAAGCAATGCTCGGAACGGCAAGACAGGAACACAGGAGCGCTAAAAACAAAATATGATTTCTTTTATACATAATATATTTTTTTTTATTTTTCAGATACCGTTTTTCTTTCCAGATTAAATCAATGTTTTTTTCCATATTATTTTTGGTTGAAATATTTTTCAGACTGGTATTATCCGCATGAGAAGATGCTGTCGCGGTAAACAGATTTTGAACATGTTTGGGATATGGCATAAAAAAACCGCAACGTACTTTTTGCGTGTTGCGATTATATATGATTTCCGAAAGATATTTACTATCTTTCGCGCGCGTACTATTATAATAAGGTGTGTGTGTGTGTGTGTGTGTGTGTGTGTGTGTGTGTGTGTGTGTGTGTGTGTGTGTACAAAAATCGTGCCAAAGTATTCAAATATCTCACTTATTGAGAGATTATCCCTTAAATCTTTGAAATTTTTGAAGCCGCAATATGAGGTTAAACAAACCATACACTTAAAATTTTATATCATAAAAAATATTTACATAAGCGCGGCAAAGGTAAATAAAAAAATAATACAACAACAAAAAAAGTGAAAAAATGTTAAAGAATGTTTTTATGCGACTGAGGAACAGTATAAAAAGAGTTAAGGAACAGTATAAAAAAGATATGAACAGATTTATCAGAAAACTATTTTGCCATGTATTTTTGCATCGCATCGCGCAATTCAAAATTCAAAATTCAGAATTATGAGCAGATTTATCAGGAAACTGTTTTTGCCGTGTATTTTTGCATCGCATCGCGCAATTCAAAATTCAGAACTCATTTATTTTTCACGCGTAATAATTCATTTATTAAGCATACGCACTCATTCGGCGATCTCGGCAATTCATTTATCGCGCTCAACAATTCAATCGTTAAATATTCTTAATCAATATTTTGCAGTTTCAATATTTTTTTAGACCTTCGTACAGTCAAACGTCAAAATGACGCATGACTGAGGCATATAATATTAGTTAAATTAGTTAATTTAATACTGAATAATGGAAACAGTACGATATATCATCAATGAAAGTCTCGTCAGTGCGATAAAGCGATATTCATGTTTCGCCTGTCCGGGTAGAAAAACAAGCAATGATACGTTTTGTTCGAGAGAACATAAATTCCCCGCCTGGAGACGGGAAATCCTCACTTTTACTGATATTAAAATAAATAATAAATAAACATGAAAACAAACGCTTTAATAGAAAAATCCGGCACAGGTACGGACTGTTTGAATCACAGGAATCATATAAATCACAGAAATCACAGTTCAGACTGTTTGAATCACAGTCGTATAAGCCGTAAATCCGTAATCCTTCTACTGTTGTTATGCCTGTTTATCGGCAATGTTCAGGCGACGGTCAGGTATGTAAAAGCGGGAGCATCGGGTACGGGAGCATCGTGGGCAAATGCTTCGGGCAATCTGCAGGCAATGATTAACGCCTCCGCCTCGGGCGACCAGGTGTGGGTGGCAGC
>JAISDR010000085.1 GCA_031264645.1 Prevotellaceae bacterium
GTTAACGAGAGCGTTACCCAAAGTCCCAGAAGCAGGTAAAGTATATTTTCAAGCAAATCATTGCTTTCGACGGTGGAAGTGAAAAACTGCAGGCGGTAATACTTTCCGTTCTGTTCGCAGCGGAAAGCGGTGGTCAGCATACGCACTTCCTCCTTTTCCTCTTCGGTGGCGAAATAAATTTTAGTCGTCGCAAAGTTCTCCACGATGTTTGCGGCTTCTTCATACGGAATCTCCTTAATGATAATATTTAGCGGATTATGCGTCTCGAGCGTTTCTACAAATTTCGGACTGCTGTTGGCTTTGGCAATAAATTCCTGTTTCAGATTGCTCAGCCCCTCATCGTTACCGTCGTGTATCTCTTTCATCTGAAGGAAAAAACAGATTGCCGACCAGAAAAGCATCACTATCGAAAAAACAATGCTTATCCTTAATATCAAATAATTGATCAGTTTCATACCTTCAATTTATAGCCTATTCCGTACACGTTTTCGAAAGCTGCATCCGAGCCGCTGCTTTTCAGTTTTTTACGCAGGTTCTTCACTTGCGAATATACAAAATCAAAACTGTCCGCCAAATCCATGTCATCGCCCCAGACATGTTCCGCCAAAGCTTCTTTGGTAATCAAACGGTTTTTGTTTGTTACGAAAAAGGTCAGCATGTCAAACTCCTTCCGGTTGAGTTTAAGCAGTTTGTTATCTACCAAAACCTGCCGCTGAGCGAAATCGACCGACAAATTTCCAAGCGAGACAAGCTGTTTGCCGTCCGTCTGTTTGCGACGCAGCACCGCCTTGATCCGCGCGTGCAGTTCCAGCACGTGGAAAGGTTTTGTGAGATAATCGTCCGCGCCCGAATCCAAGCCCGAAATCTTGTCTTCGAGCGAATTTTTGGCAGAAATAATGATGATATTGCCGGTTTTTCCTTCTTTTTTCATTTCGTCAAGAACCTTCAAACCGCTGCCTCCGGGCAGGGAAATGTCCAGCAGGATGCAGTCGTAATCGTATATCATCACTTTTTCAATAGCAGAATAATAATCAGTGGCTTTCTCCACAACATACTTTTCCGACAGCAGAAATTCTTCTATCGTTTTCAACAGCTGGTATTCGTCTTCAATTATCAGTATTTTCATCTATTGCTTACTTATAATAACATTGCAAAATTACATCAAGTTTTTCACTTTTCACTTTCAATTATAAATATTTCATATACCTTTGCGGTCTAATAATAAAAGTTCGATGCGTTGTATATGGAAATATGTTTTTGTTGTGAGTTCAATTTGCCTGTACGGAATGGTTTATGCACAAAAGATTGAAGTTATGAAACATCTGCCCGAACAGTTTGACGGCTATAAGGTTTCCGAATGGCTGGATTATGAGGGCGAAGCGCTCTACGACTACATCAATGGCGGGGCGGAACTGTACATGTCTTACGGGCTGGTCGGCATGACGGGCTGCAAGTACGGCGGGGAAGGATTGCCGCAGATTACGGTCGAGATTTACGAAATGACTTCGTCGGCCAATGCATTTGGCGTATATACTCAAAGCCGCGACAGGGAAGAAAACGAATACGGTCAAGGCTCCCAGAGTTTCAGCGATTTCGTGCTGTTCTGGAAAGACCGCTACTACATTATCATTACATCGCAGAAAATTATGCCCGAAAGCGTGAAAGCCATACATGATCTCGCCTCCCTTGTGGACAGGGCTATTCCAAAGACAGGCGACAAACCCGCGATTGTGAATGTGCTGCCGCAGAAAAACCTGGCTCCAGGCGGCTATCTGTATTTTCATCACTACATCTGGCTTAACGCCTACCTGTTTATCGCCGATTACAACATTATTAACATCAGCGACAAAACCGATGCTGTTCTGGCAAAATACGGAAGCGCCGACGCGCGATGCTATCTTCTTGCAGTTGAATATCCCGATGCAGACACGGCAAAAGCGGCATGTACGCAGTTGAAGGACAAATTTGCGCCCGAATCGACCGATGCGCGTTCCAAGCTGCAACTGGAAGACGGAACGTTCTTTATGACATGGACGCGGGAAAAACTCCTGTATGCCATCTTTAACGCTAACAGCTCCGAACAGGCGGAAGAACTGTATCAATTAATAATGAATAATTAAGGAATAACGATTAAGAATTAATAAATAAATTATATACATATATGAAAACAGTAACACGTCGTGAATTATTGAAAAAGACAGCTATAATGGCTGCTGGAGGAGCAATACTCCTGAACCGCCCTGTCTGCGCATGGGCAACGAATGGAAGTGAAAACAGCAGGGTCGTACTGATCCGCAATCAGGGTCTGTATGCCGGCGGGGATACTCTCGACGCCGGTATCTGCGAACAGATGATCGACGAAGCCGTATGCAGGTTGACCGGCTACAAAACGCCCGTCGAAGCATGGGCGTCCATCATCAAGCCTTCCGATACAGTCGGCATCAAGACCAATCAGTGGAACGGACTGCCTACTCCGCCCGAAGTAAACGAAACGCTGAAAGCCCGCGTACTGACCGCCGGAGTGCCGGAAGAAAGGGTAAGCGTGGACGACCGAGGCGTCAAGCAGAATCCGGTGTTCCGGAATGCAACGGCGCTGATCAATACCCGCCCGATGCGTACTCATGCATGGTCGGGCGTTGGCACGCTGATTAAAAATTACATTATGTTTGCCGAAAAACCCTCGGACTATCACGAAGATTCATGTTCCGTACTCGGCAGCCTGCAGGAATTGCCGATGGTGA
>JAISDR010000149.1 GCA_031264645.1 Prevotellaceae bacterium
ATAATAAGGGACAAATATATTCCCGGTCCGTATGTGAGATATGCGGAAGAACAGCTGTCTGTAGAAGGCATTTCGGCGAGGGAAGATGTAACTTACAGCATTGGGAAAATTTCGATGAAACCCATAGTCGAGGCTGATTACGAGTATATGTATGCCGTGCCTGTGGCGGAAAGGACTACACAGAACGCTTCGTTTCTCGCACTTTCGTCCGAAGGCTTGATTTTTTCATTGAACGACCCGCAGGAAGTCATTGTAAATTTTTCCTCTCCGCCATCCAGAAACTATCAGCTGTATCCCGACCGCCTGCCATCGTCTCCCCTGGAAACGCAAAAGGAATTTATGATGGAAAGAATCAAGACCGATTCGGGATTTATAAGTATCCCGTTTCAGCAAAGCATTGTCGAGAAAAGAGACGCTTTCAGCAGAGCCGAAGAAGCAGCCAAATTCCTGTTTAGCCTGCGGCAGCGCAGATTCGAGCTTGTCACGGGAGATGTAGACCACGCTTTTAGCGGCAGTTCGCTAAAGGATGCACTGAAGGAAATAAACAGGCTTGAGAAGGAATATCTCTCACTGTTCATTGGAAAACATTTTGTCGAAAGCAGGGTTTACAGGTTTTATATATCCCCCGAAAAAGCTCTGGATAAAAAATCCTATCCTGTCTTTTATTTTTCGGAATCCGACGGAGCGCTTTCGGAATCGACAAGAACCTCGACTTCCGTTTCCCTGAACATCATTCCTTCGGGAAAAATAAATTATATCGAAGGCGTGAAAAACAGGGCAAGGATTGGAATATACTACCGGGTACCCGAAACGGTTACAGCCCAATTGCTTTACGGCAGCAAAGAAGTTTGCAGCGGGAAAATGCAGGTTTATCAAATGGGTAAGGAATTTGTTTTACCATCCGATACAAAGCTTAAATAGATTTATATGATTGAATTGAAAACGGGAGACAAGGCTCCGGATTTTTCCGGCAAGGATCAGTCGGGAAATACAGTCCGCCTTTCGGACTATAAAGGGAAAAAGCTTGTGCTGTACTTCTATCCCAAAGACAATACATCGGGATGTACTGCGGAAGCATGCAGTTTGCGGGATTCGTATTCCGCGCTGCAAGCCAAAGGCTATTCGATACTCGGAGTTAGCCCCGACAGCGAAAAATCGCATACAGGTTTCATAGCAAAATATAATCTCCCCTTTCCCCTGATTGCCGATACCGGCAAAACCATAGCGCAGGCTTATGGAGTGTGGGCGGAGAAAAAACTGTATGGAAAAACTTATATGGGAATTTTGCGCACTACATTCAAGATTGACGAAAACGGCATCATCGAGGATATTATCACAAAAGTAAGAACAAAAGATCACGGCGAGCAAATTATGAAATTATTATTGTTTTTAGGGATTCTGTTTTTCCCGTATTTGGCATTCGCGCAGGCTAATTATATTTTCCCCGAATTTGTTCAGGGCGAAATATATTACAAAGAATCGGCAGTCGCTGCTTCGGTAAACTACAATTTATTTTTGTCGGATATGCTTGTCATGGACGGAAAAAAGAAAAAACGGCTTACAAATGTGGATAAAATAGAATATGTAAGCGCGGGCAGCAGGAGATTTATTCCATTAAATGACAACTCATTCGGGGAAATACTGATTAGCGGGGGACTTACTCTTGCCGTAAGATATTCCGGACATATTGACAGGGTAAACGAGCATACCAAAAATGTATCGAGACTGTCGCTAAACAAAATGCTTGATTCGGGAAATCCTGTACCCGAAGGTATTACAATCAAAGTGGACAGCGTTTATTATTTTATCAAAGAGAAAGATGAACAGAAAAAGTTTTACCTGCCCGGAGCGAATGTCGCAAAGGCGAGCCATTCCGGGATTAACAAACTGTTTGCAAAATACAAGTCGGAGATCAATGCCTTCATCGAAAACAACAATACGGATTTTTCATCTTTCGACAGTCTTAAACAATTAGTCGAATTTTGCGAAAAATATACTGACTGACAAAGTTAAAAGTTATGAAACGTATATTATTATTTACACTCATCAGTTTTACCTGTGGCGATTTGCTGTCGCAGAATACGGATTATTCCGCTAAATGGAAAGAAATAGATTCATTGATGGACATGGGTCTTAACAAGTCGGCGCTGGACAAAGCCGCAGAAGTTTACAGTCGTGCAGTATCCCGCGGAGACTATGCGGCGGCTGTCAGGGCAATTATCTACCGTGCAGCCAATCAGATTAATCTGTCCGGCGAACAGGCTGCCATTGATTCGCTGAAACAGGATCTCATGCAAATGCCGCAGCCTGCAAAATCGGTAATATACGCCATAATGGGCAATATCTACCAAAAATACTATGCCACCGCAAGATGGCAAATAAGATCGCGTACACGGGTTGCCGCTACAGACAGCGACATGGAAACCTGGGACATCACACGCCTGTTTGAAGAAACCCTGAAATGCTACAAACTCTCAATACAGGACGAAGAGATTCTGAAACATACGCCTCTCGACAAATACAGGGAAATTGTGGATTACGTAAACGATTCGACGCTGAAAAGAATAGTATTCCCCACGCTGTACGATTTTCTGACATTCAACACAATCACTGTGTTTAAGGGAGAAGCCTCGGTTGTTCTTCCGCAGCAGACTTTTGTGCTGGACAGACCCGAATATTTTGCCGACGTAAATGCCTTTGCCAACTACAGAATCGAAACGCCGGACAGCCTGTCTGCCGAATACAATGTCATCAGCCTGTATCAGCAACTGTTGAAGTTCCGCTTGCAGGAAAACAACAGCGCCGCGGCTCTGCTCAGCATTGACATTGAGCGTTTAAAATATGTATATGACAATGGACGGTATGAAAACAGCTTCGCCATGTATGAAAATGCCCTGAAGTCGCTGATGGACACATACGCCGGAACCGACGAACGGGCTTATGCCGCTCACGCTCTGGCGACGCTGTACGGAGAAGAGTCGTCCGGCAAATCTCAGTACAAACTTGTGGAAGCCGTAGATTTATGCACGGAAATCATTAAAAAGTATGCGAACAGTGCCGAAGTAAAACCCATTGTCGAGTCGGCGAAGATGCTGAAGGAGAAAATCTGTGAGCCTTCGCTCAACGTATCCGTCATGCCATTGCAGTATCCCGCGTCGCCGATAATGGCGCTGGTGAAATACGGGAACATCGACAGGATATACCTGCGAATCTACAGTGTAAACGAGAATTATTACACTGATGGCATATCATATTCCGTTCTGAAAAACAGAAAGCCTCTGCGAACAAAGGAAGTCGCCCTGCCGCTGAAAGGCGACTACAGGCAACATTCGGCAGAAATAATGATTGAAGGCTTGCCGAAAGGTTTTTATGTGATTACTGCGGGAACTGTATCCGGATATTCCGAGAGTAGCGATGTCTCACATCCGGTATTCCAGGTATCGCCGCTGAGCATAGCGTCGCGCGGAAGCGAAACGGACGAAATATACGTAGCAAATTCAAAGACAGGCATGCCGGTGAATAATGCGAAAGTCGAGTGTTTCTATTACAGAGGCAACAGCCAGACCTCCAGAACCGCTGAAAACGGAATCGCCTCCATCTCCCGCACAGACGGGAAAACCAGCCTGAAAAAAGCCGTAATCAGCAGCGATTCCGGACGCTTAATTGTAAAGGGACTGTTCTTCAACTACAGGAATACGACGAAGACGAACAGACTGGCGGCGTTCTTTACCGACCGCGCGATATATCGTCCGGGACAGACCGTTTACTATAAGGTACTGTATCTTAATAAGGATGCGGAAGGACGCTACAGCCTTGCAAAAAACGAAAGCGTGGATGTGAGTTTCATGGACGCCAACGATAAAGTCATTGATACGCGCAAGCATACCACTAACGAATATGGAAGCGCAGCCGGCAGTTTCACCGTCCCGCAGGGCTTGCTGAACGGGATGATGACGCTGTCGTGCGAATACGGGGAGGGAAATATTCGCGTCGAGGAATATAAGCGTCCGACATTTGAAGTAACCTTCGACCCGACAGGCAGGAATTACCGTCTCGGCGACAGCGTCCGGCTCACCGGAAAAGCCAATGCGCTTGCCGGATATGCTGTGGACAACGCAAAAGTGCAGTACCGCGTCGTCAGGGAAATGCAGTACAGGATATACCGCTGGTGGCTTCCGCAGATTGCCGCTCCTTCGCGCGAAATCGCTTCGGGAACAGTAAGTACCGACGGCAGCGGCGCGTTTGCAATTGAATTTAAAGCCGAAGCCGGCGACCTCGCAAACGATAACCTGATATACCGCTACCGAGTTACCGCCAGCATAACCGACCTCAACGGTGAAACCCGAAGCGCCGAACTGTCATTGAAAATGGGCAGGAAAAACCTGCTGGCAAACATACAGATTCCCGAACGTATTGTAAACCGTGACTCCCTCGACTTCAGGGTGACGACAACGAATCTGAATGACGAGTTTACGCCCGCCGAGCTACAGATTACAGTCACCGAACTGAAATCGCCGAAAGGCGTTTTGCGTCCTCGCCTCTGGGAAGTTCCCGATACTTTTGCAATGTCGCGGGAGGAATTTAAGAGGCATTTTCCCCTTGACCCTTACGGGGATGAAGACCGTCCGGAGAAGTTCGAAAAGGGAAAACAGTTAGCCTCATACATATCAAAAACAGCCTCGCGCAATCACAAAATCAGTCTTGCCTCGCTTGCCGAAGCCCCGTCCGGCTGGTATCGCGTCGATATCAAGGCGAAAGACGGCGAGGGTACGGAAGTCGAATACGAGAACTTCGTCCGGCTTGCCGGGAATCCCGTCTCGAAAACCTCGAAAACGCCCGTCCCGCCCATCATAAGCAATATGTCCGACTGGCTGACAACAGTGAAAAGCTCCGGCGAACCGGGAGAATACGTCGAGTTCTGGGCTGGAGGCAGAGGTGAAAAATCGTATATCTACTATGATATTATTCACAAATCCAGTGTTGTCGTTGAGCGTAAAAGCATCGTTGCGGGCGCTCCGGCTCATGTTCTGATACCAATAAAGGAGGAATACCGTGGCGGATTTACCGTTCAGTTCCTGATGATTCAGGACGGCAGGACATACACAAAGTCATCTTATGTAAACGTGCCATATACCAATAAGCGTCTCGATATAACATTCACAACGTTCCGCGACAAACTCCTGCCCGG
Source organism: Prevotellaceae bacterium (assembly GCA_031264645.1). Taxonomy (GTDB): domain Bacteria; phylum Bacteroidota; class Bacteroidia; order Bacteroidales; family UBA932; genus JAIRLF01. The sequence goes on from JAISDR010000149.1 coordinate 5,189, forward strand.
CGAAAAGGAGAAATGGACGCTCAACGTTAAAAACGCAAAGGGCGAAAAGGAAACAGCCGAAATGGTTGCAACGCTCTACGACGCTTCTCTCGACGCCTTCGAATCGCACTTGTGGTACAACGGTTTCTATCAGCAAAAATATTCCTCCGCTAACTGGAATCCGTATCGTCAGTTCCCCGCAGGCATTGGCGTTTCCGGGATTTTATACAAGTATTATAATATCAATTCCCAAATATTCAGCTATCCGTATATGAACATGCATTTCGCGGACGC
>JAISDR010000283.1 GCA_031264645.1 Prevotellaceae bacterium
CCGTTTTCGTCGTATATTTCCACTATTTTGTTTTCGTCGTGATAATCGACAAATACACTGAAAGGAATATCCGGATGCTCTTTCGCCCACTTGTCGATTTCCCTGTCGATGCCGCGGTCAAGACTTAGTTTTCCCAAGATGTTTGGAATCTTGAATCCGTCAATTACTTGCGTTATATTATGCCTGGTCGTATTGATGTCCGAGCTAAGTTTGCGGGCAGTGGACGCCATGCTATTTACCGCTTTAAACGCCATCGTTTCCTGATAATCATGTTTATATACAAACACCGTTTTCTCCTTTTTCATCATTTCCACGGAGACGGCAAGGGATGGAATCTGTTCGATTCGTATATTTTCCGGTCTTGGAGTATCGTTTTTGTTTTCAAACATTTCTGCCGGGAAATCCTGTTCGTCCGTTTTGTCCGTTTCGGATATTGTTTCAGCAATCTCGTTTGCAGGAATAATGTCCGGCTCGGTTTTCTTTGGTTCCATCTCAGGAGATTCGGTTTTTGATTCCAGTTCTGTTTCTGTTTCGGGATTTATTTCCGGAATAACTTCCGGGACAGGAGCAGGCAATTCATTTAAGCCGTTTTCTGCAACAGACGAAAAATCCGGATTCCTGTCATTTGTCACGATAATAACGAAAGCGAGTATTGCGGCGGCGGTAAGCGACAGCCATACTAAACGGGGCTGAAATGTCTTGTGTTTCAAGGATTGCTTGTCGGGCATTACTATTTTTGTATCGGGCGTCAACCTGATTTTGTATTCCAGTTCGCTACATTCGAAATTCATTTCGGCAGAACGTTTCAACTCGTCTTTTGCGTCAAAACTTATGCTTTTGTCCGGTATTAATTTCGGGAAATCGTCTCTATCATTAATCTTATTCATTATCATTAATTTTATATAACAGCGTAAATATGTCCTATATACTGTTTCATCTGCAATCGCGCCCTGTGGATGTAAACCTTAACCTGCGAAAGGCTCAAGCCTGTGATATTCTCTATTTCCTCGTACGAATATCCTTCGTACTCGCGAAAAAGCAAGACCGCTCTTTGAATCTCCGGCAAACGTTCCGCCGCGCGGTGAAGCAGTTCGTTCAAGTCGGAATATTGTTCATCGTGAGCATACTCGAAAATTGTATCTGCATATTTGTCAAACAACTTGTTTTTCCGTTTTTTATCAATCATCAAATGGTAGGCTATCGTAAACAGATACGATTTCGCTTTCGATTCCTCTACCGCCTTCCTGTTAATCCAGAGTTTCTCAAATGATTCCTGTACGATATCCTTAGCCATATTCATTTCATTCATAATTTTTAGCGCAAAACGGTAAACTCCATCTGCATATTTATCTACACACATATTGTATTCTTCCGGTAACATAGTGTTTTATCAAATTTTGTCCATATAACGAAGTCCTAATTGAAAAAGTTACAAAAATAATTTGTAAAAGTATATAAAAACAAGCAGTCTCCGCGAAATCTCTATATTTGCGGAAAATTTTGAGCGCAATGAAACTTGAAAGCGATACAATAAGACTCAGAGCGACAGAACTGTCGGACATTGATTTACTGTATATTTGGGAAAACGATCCCGAGGTATGGACTGTGAGCGAAAACATTACGCCATATTCGTGGTTCGAACTGGAAAAATACATCCTTTCGGAAGGAGATATCTTTGCCAACAAACAGTTACGACTGATGATAGACAGTAAACAAAACGGAAAATTCGACACGGTCGGAACGCTGGACCTGTTCGACTTTAATCCCGTTCACGGCAGGGCAGGCTTGGGAATCCTGATTTACGCTCCCGAAAACAGGAGAAAAGGATATGCTTCCGAAGCCCTGTCGATATTAATCGAATATGCATTTACTGTTTTAAATATTAGCGTACTGTACTGCAATATTTCCGTCAATAATCAGAAAAGCATTGACTTTTTCGAAAAAGCCGGTTTCGTGAAATGCGGACTAAAAAAAAGCTGGAACAGTACCCCTGAGGGGCGGGAAGACGAAATCATGCTTCAATTAATCAGATAGTAAGATGGTTCACAAAAGAAAGCCCGAATGGTTGAAAATAAAACTGCCGCAAAACAGTCTTTCGGCGGTCAGCAAACATCACCTGAACACAATTTGCAGCAGCGGCTTATGTCCTAATCGCAGCGAATGTTGGGGATGCGGCACGGCGACTTTCATGATTGGCGGGGACGTCTGTACCCGTTCATGCAAGTTCTGCAATGTAAAAACCGGACGACCGGCGCCTTTAGATCCGGACGAACCCCGAAAGATTGCCGATTCGGTACATTCGCTGTGTCTGAAACATGCTGTGATCACTTCTGTCGACCGCGACGACCTGAGCGACCTTGGCGCTTCGCATTGGGTAAGGGTTATCGAAGCCGTAAAAGCGAAAAACCCGGGAACAACAATGGAAGTCCTGATTCCGGATTTTCAGGGACGAAAGGACTTGATCGGCATGATACTGGAGGCGCATCCCGAAGTTGTTTCGCATAATCTCGAAACCGTCCGCCGCCTGTCGAAGACTGTCCGCAGTCGGGCTACTTACGACGTGTCGCTGGAGGTAATCAGGCAGATAGCCGCTTACGGCGCTGTAGCGAAATCGGGTATTATGCTGGGACTTGGAGAAACGCGGGACGAAGTTGTCGAAACGATGGACGATCTGCTGGAAGCCGGATGCTCTGTAATGACCGTAGGGCAATACCTCCAACCCTCGCGAAACAATATCGAAGTATCGGAATATGTACATCCCGACATATTTGCCGAATATCAGCGCATTGGCAAGGAAAAAGGATTTGCCCACATCGAAAGCGCTCCCTTAGTCAGAAGCAGCTATCATGCCGAACGTCACGTAAAAAACAGTATCTCAAAATGAAAGTAGAATATATTGATCTCGGCATTATGCCCTACATGGACGCCTGGCAAAAACAAACTTTCCTGATGGAAAAGCTGAAAAGGGAAAAATCGGAAGGCAAAGACGGACTGAATTACCTGCTGTTTGTGGAACATCCCCACGTATATACGCTTGGCAGAAACGGAAATCAGGCGAACATGCTGATGGACATGAACCGCTTAAAAGCGAAAAATGTCGAGTTTATAAAAGTGGACAGGGGGGGAGACGTCACTTACCACGGTCCGGGACAGCTGGTAGTGTATCCGATTTTTTGCCTGAACGATTTCAAGACGGGCGTCAAGGAATATGTCCGGCGTCTGGAAGAAATTGTGATACGCACAATCGACCGATACGGACTTAAAGGCGAACGCATGGAAAAAGCTACCGGCGTCTGGCTCGATCCCCTCTCGCCCGCCGCCCGCAAGATATGCGCCATTGGCGTCCGGTGTTCACAGTCGGTTACGATGCACGGTTTCGCATTGAACGTAAACACCGAACTGGAGTATTTCAACAGCATCAATCCTTGCGGTTTTATCGATAAAGG
>JAISDR010000035.1 GCA_031264645.1 Prevotellaceae bacterium
GCTGGCGTCCTCGAAAAGTTTCAATCATTTTCTTGGATAAGAAAAAAATGCCCTATATTTGAAAAAAAATAAATTAGTTTGTATTATGTTTGAAACAGGTATTTATGTAAACAGAAGAAACTCCCTTAGAAGCTTGATTTCCTCGGGAGTAGTATTATTTTTGGGGAATACCGAATCCCCTGTAAATTATGCCGGCAATGCGTACAGATTCAGGCAGGACAGCAATTTCCTGTATTTTTTCGGGCTTAACCTGCCGCAGCTGGCGGGAGTGATTGATATTGAAGAAGGGACAGACTGTATTTACGGCAACGATCCCGATATCGAGGATATTATATGGAGCGGAAATCTTCCGTCCATGGAGCAGCTTGCGGCTAAGGCTGGCATCAGTTCCGTTTCGCCGCGCAGGGATTTGAAGATAAAGCTGCTGTCGGCAATCAGGAAGGGACGGAAAATACATTTTGCGCCTCCCTACCGGGGCGACAGCAAAATTATTCTCTCGGATTTACTCGGCATACGAATCGCGGAACTGGGCAATTACTCGTCCAAGGCGCTGATCAAGTCCATCGTCCAGCTTCGTTCCGAAAAGGAAGCCTGCGAAGTGGAAGAAATCGAAAGAGCCTGCGATACCGGATACGAAATGCATACCCTCGCGATGCGCCTGTGCAAGCCCGGAATATTCGAATACCAGATTACGGGAGCGATGGAGGGAATTGCCGGAGCAGCAAACGGAATGACGTCGTTTCCAAGCATACAGTCCCAAAATTCGGAGATACTGCACAATCACAGCCACAACAATATCCTTCAGGCGGGGAAAATGATGGTAACCGACGCGGGCGCGGAAACCTGCGCGGGCTATGCATCCGATTTTACGCGGACAATTCCCGTTGACGGCAAATTCACTTCCAGACAGCTGGACATATACAACACCGTACTGGCGGCAAACAATCTCGCCCAGAGAATTTCGAAGCCGGGGAAACTGTATTACGACGTACATCTTGCCGCCGCGAAAACTGTTGCGGAAGGATTGAAAAACATCGGCTTAATGAAGGGAAACGTCGACGACGCCGTTCAATCCGGAGCGCACGCCCTGTTTTTCCCTCACGGACTTGGGCACATGATGGGGCTTGACGTGCATGACATGGAAGATCTTGGCGAAAAATATGTCGGCTACGACGACGAGATTCAGCGTTCGACACAGTTCGGAACGGCTAACCTGCGTCTGGGACGAAGACTGAAAAAGAATTTTGTACTGACCGTCGAACCCGGAATATACTTTATTCCAGCCCTGATTGCAAAGTGGAAATCGGAAAAAATCAACAGCTCGTTCATCAACTTTCAGAAAGTCGAGGAATATATTGATTTCGGCGGAATCAGGCTGGAAGACAATATAATCATAACGGACGAGGGATGTCGGCGTCTCGGTAAAAAACGCATACCGATAACAAAAGAGGAAGTCGAGGAGGAAATGAGTAAATAAGCTTCAATGAATACGGTAATAAAAAACGCTAATATACTGAATGAAGGAAAGGTTTTTGAAGGAAATGTCTGGATTGAAAATGATACGATAAAAAAGATTTTTACGGCAGGCGACGATCTTTCGGACATTCCGGCGGATGCGCTTGCGGTAGACGCAGGAAATAAACTGCTGATGCCCGGAGTAATCGACGATCAGGTACATTTCAGGGAACCGGGACTGACATACAAGGGCGATATATTTTCGGAAAGCAGAGCCGCCGCCGCAGGAGGTGTAACTTCGTTTATGGACATGCCGAACACTTCGCCGCCGGCGCTGACAATGAATCTTCTGGAAGAAAAATACAGTATCGCAAGCCGTAATTCGCTGATAAATTACTCGTTTTATCTCGGCGCGTCAAACAGCAATATTGCCGAAATAAGCAAAATCAATCCTGCAAATATCTGCGGAGTGAAAGTGTTTATGGGCTCGTCTACAGGCAACATGCTTGTGGACAGCGAAAGCGCCCTGGCTGCGATATTTTCGGAATCGCCCGTCATTGTAGCGGTTCACTGCGAAGACGAGGACGCCGTGCGGCAAAATTCCGCGCTGTACAGGCAACAGTTCGGGGAAGACGTCCCGGCGTCCTGTCATCCCGAAATAAGAAGCGCCGAAGCCTGCTATAAATCATCCGCCAAAGCGGTGGAACTTGCGGGAAAATATAATACGAAACTGCATGTCCTTCATCTTTCAACTGCGAAAGAGCTGGAGCTTTTCGAAAACAGTTCGGAGGATTATATCCCCAAAATAACGGCTGAAGCATGCGTACATCATCTGTGGTTCAGCGATTCCGATTATGAAAAGCTGGGGAACAGAATAAAATGCAATCCCGCGATAAAATCGGCAGGCGACAGGGATGCGCTGAGGGAAGCGGTCAAAAACGGGAAAATCACCGTTGTGGCAACCGACCACGCACCGCATACCGCGGACGAAAAACGGAAGAAATATTTCGGCGCGCCGTCCGGACTGCCGCTTGTCCAGCATTCGCTTTCGGCAATGATGGAAATGCATTTGCAGGGCGTATTCTCCCTGTTCGACATTGTTAACAGGATGTGTCACTGTCCGGCAAGGCTTTTCAATATCCACAGACGGGGATACATACGCGAGGGCTATTATGCCGATCTCGCGCTCGTTGACATGAACGCGGGATACTCTCCATGCAGCGATAATATCCTGTATAAATGCGGGTGGTCGCCTTTTGAGGGACTCGGTTTTTCGACTAAAGTTGAAAAGACATGGGTCAACGGCGCGCTTGTTTTTGACAAAGGGAAAATTATAGAAACAAATGGCGCCAAACGGCTTGAATTCGAAAGATAAAATGAAAGAAAATATAGCTTACATAATAAATCCAATATCAGGAATATCGGATAAGAAGGCAATCGCGGATCATATCAGCAAAACGATGGACAGGAACAGGTTCAACTGCGAAATCTATTATACAAAATGTACCGGCGACGGTTTCAGGCAGGCGGGGGAATTTGCCGGCAGCGGCTTCGACAGGGTTGTCGCGGTCGGGGGAGACGGGACTGTCAACGAGGTTGCCAGGGGATTACTGGATTCGAATACGGCGCTGGGAATAATTCCCTTAGGCTCGGGAAACGGCTTTGCCCGCCATGTAAAGATATCCCTTAATTATCACAAGGCAAACCATATTGCCCAGAATGGAGAGATAATTTCTTCCGATTACGGAATAATGAATGACAAGCCTTTCTTCTGTACCGCGGGAATCGGATTCGACGCTCAGGTCGGACAGCGGTTTGCCAAAATCGGCAGGCGCGGATTTGTGTCGTACGCTCAGGCTTCGGTGATGGAATATTTTAACTATTCGCCTCAAAATTACAAGATCACAATCGATGGCAGGACTTTCTCGCGACGGGCGTTCCTGATGACTTTTGCAAACACTTCGCAATGGGGCTACAATGCTTATATCGCCCCCAATGCCAGCCTGAACGACGGCTTGATTGATCTGGTGATCGTTTCCCCGTTTTCGCTTGTCGCCGCTCCAATCCTCGGCTTGCGCATGTTCACAAAAAGCCTGTATCCCTCAAGAAATATAGAGATTATCAGAACAAGAGAGGCGATAGTCGAAAGAGAAAAAGCCGGTTATATCCATATCGACGGAGAACCGATGAACGAAGAAAAAATACTGGACGTCAAAGTTATTCCCAATAAATTGAAAATTATCGTCCCCGCAAACAAAAACAGACTGCACTCTTCATTGAGATATTTTAAGAATGTTATAAAATTATAAAACAATTATTACATTTGCGGAATAGATTTTACTTTTAAAGTATTAAAAATAATTATTATAAATGAAACAAACAATACGTTTTTATCTCGTTTTCCTTTTTATGGCAGCCTTGACGGGCTGCGGGAACAAAGAAACCGGCGTTTCGCAGTACAATACAGTATGGAACACGCCAAGTGATGATTCTTTCGGTTCGATGCCGCTTGGCAACGGAGATATCGGACTGAATGTCTGGTTTGAAAAGACAGGCGACCTGCTTTTCTACATCAGCAAGGTGGACGCCTTTGACGCAGGACACAAGCTCCGGAAACTGGGTCGTATCAGGATAAAAGCCGAACCGGCAATTCCTGTAGAACGCTTTAAGCAAACCCTTAATCTCGAAGATGCTTCTATACTGATTGAATCGGGAGATGCCGCGTTCAAGATATGGGTCGACGCCAATCAGTCGCTTGTCAGGGTCGAAGGCAGCAGCAAAACTCCACGCGCGATTACGCTTGCGATGGAATCTCTCCATCCCCTGTCGGACCCCGGCAGGCCACAGCCCGAAGAAGGAACGGCGGGAATAATATTCAACAAGCCCGAAGAAGACATGCTGGCATGGTGTTTCCGAAACCAGTCGTCGATCTGGGCGGAAAACCTGCAGGCCCAGAATACGCCCGAGCTGATAGCGCGTGCAAAAGACCCGATTCTGCACCGCACCTCGGGATGTCTGCTCCGGGCAAACGGTTTTGCAAAGGAATCGCCGTACATCCTGAAATCCAAAGGAGCAACCGCTTCCATTGACTGTTCGATCAAAGTCGTCTCCTCGCAGCCCGAAAGTCTGGAAGAATGGCTGTCGGAAGTATCCGCGCCTGCCGCAGCCGACTGGAAATCGCACTGCGAATACTGGAAATCTTTCTGGAATCGCAGCTATATCAACATCGCTTCCTGCGGCGAAGGCATGTTCAATATGGATCAGTGCCGTTACACCCAGTTTGCACAGGGCTCGAAAGCATACGAAGGACACAAGGAAATTGACGCCGGTAAAAATGCGCGGCAACTCAGCGAGCGGTATGCTATCGAACGCTTTTGCGAAGCGATTGCCGGACGCGGAAGTGTTCCGCCGCCGTATAACGGTTCGATCTTTACCATGGATACGCCTGCCGGAGTAGCGGGATTCTACGAGCCTGTTGACAAGGCCGCCTCTCCCGACGAACGCGACTGGGCGCACCTGCCCTTCATGTGGCAGAATACGCGCCACCCCTACCTGTCGATGGCTGCGAGAGGCGATTACGACGCTCTCCGTCCGGGGATGCAGTTTGTCAGGGACGGGCTGGAGATATGTATCGACCGCTGCAAAAAGCATTTCGGACACGGGGGCGCGTTCATCATGGAAGCAAGCGGCTGGTACAATGTCGGCGTATATTCCATGGACAATGTTCCCCCGCATCTGCTCTATCATCTTCTGGCTTCCCTCGAGCTGCCCGTCATCATGTGCGAATATTACGAACATACGGGCGAGCGGGATTTTCTGGAGAACATTCTCCTGCCCTGCGCCGAAGAGTTTATCAAGTACTACAAAATTCATTTTCCCGGACGGGACGCCGGCGGCAAAATGCTGATGGAAGGCGTCGGATGCGCCGAGACATATCAGGGAGTTACCAATCCGTGTACCGAAATCGGAGGACTGAAATACCTGCTGACAAAACTGCTCTCCTTCGAGATCGGCGACCGGCTGCGGAAAGAATGGAGCGAACTGCTCAGGATAATGCCCGAAACGCCGCTCCGCAAAATACGCGGGCTTGATTTGCTGGCTGTGGGCGAGGTATACGATCCGGGTCGCGTAATCTGCGAAAGTCCCGAACTGTATTCCGTTTATCCCTTCCGGCAGGTATGGCTTGGAGAGCCGAGCCTGCTGCCGAATGCGCGCCAGTCGTTCCACGTCCGCACGACGAGCATTGACGGAACGGTTGACAGCGAAAGCGTCGAAACGGGCGGCTGGCAGCTGACGGCTACTCAGGCGGCATATCTCGG
>JAISDR010000037.1 GCA_031264645.1 Prevotellaceae bacterium
GGATGTCCGTACCGCTGCATCAAGACCTGCGATTACACCAAAAGTCCTTACTGCATCATCAGGGCTCTTTATAACGCATTCAAAGGAAATATGGACAAGGGATACGCTTTTGCCGGAGCGAATGCATACCTCGCCAATAAAATCAGCAGCGTTAAGGAAGTGATTGCCAAACTTAAAGACGAATTTGAAACCGCCCGGAAAAAAAACGCAAGTAATGCGTGAAAAAAAATCTACTATATAACAGGATTCTGGCTACTGAGGTTGTTTTGTTATTGAAATTAGGTGAAAATGAGGTTTGTTGATCCACGAAATGTGTGTATTAATTAATAAAATATCAAATCCCCGATCCGTCTGAAAACGACGAAGTAACGGCTTTTTTCTGGATAATCCGCGAATATGGCGGAACGCTGTTTACCTGCCAGATATTGCCTCCGATGATAGTGTGATGTCCGATAGTTATACGCCCGAGAATCGAAGAATTGGAATACACGACAACATAGTCTTCCAGCACCGGATGCCGGGGTATATTTAATGGTATACCCTTATCGTCGAGTTTGAATCCCTTTGCGCCGAGAGTAACACCCTGGTAAAGACGAACGTGGTCTCCGATAATGCAGGTCTCGCCGATTACTACGCCCGTTCCGTGGTCGATACTGAAATATTCGCCGATTTTTGCTCCCGGATGGATGTCGATTCCCGTGGACGAATGGGCTAACTCCGTGATAATTCTGGGCAATACCGGTATTCCCATAGTCAGCAGTTCGTGAGCGATTCTGTAATTAATCATTGCACGGATAGCGGGGTAGCAGAATATCACCTCTTCGTTATTTGTCGCTGCGGGATCGCCGTCGTAAACCGCCTTGACATCCGTAGCCAGCAGGCGTTTTATCTCCGGCAGCCTGTCGATAAAGCTAAGCGTCAATTCGGACGACAATTTTTCCATATCCTCACGCCTGTTACTTGGGGAACATATACTTGTATAAATCTGTTCGTTAAGCATAACGAATAATTTGTCTACATGCAGTTTTATATAGTCTTCGCGCGTGATTTCGCATATTTCCGTGTCGCCGAAAAAACCGGGGAAAACAATGGATTTCGCGAGGTTCACAATCTCCTCGATTCTGTTGACGCTCGGCAATTGATGTTTCGGTTCCGGGATATGTTTATATTCGTCCGCATCCTTACGAAGCAGGTTTTTCACGGTTTTTTCCAGCGAATCATTAAATGTACTCATAGTCTGTCAGTCAATTCTTTTTTTATTCTGTCTTACTGTTAATAAAATACTTATCCCTACAAATCCGAGCAGCAAAAGATATCCCGACCACGCAATATTTTCGGTGATTTTGTATGATTCGGGAGCAAAGCGAAACTCTATGACGTGCTTGCCTGCGGGAACCAGCATGGAACGCAATATATAGTCGGCGCGTACCATTTCAGCCTTTTTCCCGTCGATGGAAACATGCCAGCCTTTCGGATAATATATTTCGGAAAATACTGCAAGTTCTTCGGTATCCGAGTTCGATTCATATACCAGCTTGTTAGGCCGGTAGTCAACGAGTTTTATCGAAGAATTGCCAATGCCGGCGCTGTCTGCCGGAACTTTGATTTTGTATTCAAAATTCTCCAGCTCGCTTGTCTTAAAACGTTTATCGATGACGGCGATTTTTGCCGGATTAGCGTCTGCCAGAGCGGCAATTTCGCCGTCGGCATTATCAACCCATTTAATTTCATCAACAAACCATGCATTGCCCAGGGCATTGGGATTACGCAGCAGTTTGGGTTTATTATCCTGTCCTGTAGGTACGATAATATACTTTGTATTAAGCATGTTCAAGGCGTCAAAATACTTAGTACCCAGCAAAGTCTCTACATTCTGGTGATTTACTCTGCCTAAATAACGTTCGATAACATCCTGATAGCGGCGCAATTTCGCTCCGTGATATCCTCCTATCGATTTATGATAGAAGGAAGTGCTTCCGTCGTTAAACGGGCTGACGGTAAGATTATAAACGCGATAATCGATATCCTGATCCTTCAAAATTTCTTCGTCAATCGGCGTTTTGGGAACAATATCCGTTGCTTGTATTTTCCTGGGTTTGAAGTCTTCGGCGCTAAGATAACGCTTGTTTACAACCCACATATCGACTAATGTCAATGCAATGACAGCCGCAACAAACAGATTGGAATTGAGTTTCTTCCTGCCGTACAGCAGTATAAACGCTATTCCCAGACCAATGATAATCAGACTGCGCCAGGCGTCGGAACGGAAAATCGATATGCGTACATCCTCCATAATCTCCTTCATTTGCGAAACAAAAACAGACATTTGCGGATTCTTCGCCGCTTCGTCGAACATTGACATTTCCTGCTGACTGAAGAAACTGAAGAACACGGTCGGAGCAATAATAAACAGCAATACAAGCCCTCCCGTCAAGCCAAGGCTAAGATAAAATGCCGAAACCTCAGACTTCAGTACGCGTATCTTTTTCTTTATTATCGAAGGGTTTTCGATGATTTCCTTCAACGCAAGTATAGCCAGTATCGGTATGCACAGTTCGGCAATGACCAGCATAGAAGACACCGCCCGCAACTTGTTGTAATACGGGAAATAATCAAGAAACAGATTGGTGAGCCACATGAAATTGCTGCCCCATGAAAG
>JAISDR010000005.1 GCA_031264645.1 Prevotellaceae bacterium
CCGAAGGTCATGCTCATTAGAAATTTTGAATTTTGAATTTTGAATTTTGAATTAATTGGAACAGTCATGAAGAAAGATAAAATAATAAGAGATAAAAGCTTTGCATTTGCATTGAATATCATTGCACTGTATAAAATTTTGATTGTCTCATTCAAAATTCAAAACAAATTCAAAATTCAGAATTCAGAATTCAAAATTAAGTAATAGTTTATCATGAAGAAAGATAATGTAATAAGAGAAAAAAGTTTTGCATTTGCATTGAATATCATTGCGCTGTATAAAACTTTGATTGAAGAAAAAGAATACGTGTTGTCCAAGCAACTTTTGCGAAGCGGCACAAGTATAGGAGCGAATATTGAGGAATCGACGGCAGCGCAATCTGTAAGCGATTTTATTCATAAACTGTCAATAGCCTCAAAAGAAGCTCGGGAAACAAAATATTGGCTAATGCTTCTGCAACAAAGCCGATTGCTTGATTACGACTATTCTGTTTATTTAAAAGATATAGACGAAATCATCAATATTCTTACGTCGATAATTAAAACAATGCATGAAAGAAATGTCAAATAATTTAAATTCAAAAAATCATGAACGAAGTATCAAATAATTCAAAATTCAAAATTCAAAATTCGAAGGTTATGTTGAATAAGATAATACATTTTTCGCTGAACAATCGCATGATTGTTCTGGTTGCGTCCCTGCTGCTGATGATGGCAGGATTATATACCGCTTCAAATATGGAAGTTGATGTATTTCCCGACCTTAACGCGCCTACGGTTGTGGTGATGACCGAAGCGAAGGGCATGGCTCCCGAAGAGGTAGAGCGACTTGTAACATTTCCCATAGAAACATCGGTCAACGGAGCGGCGAATGTTCGCAGAGTACGTTCTTCGTCGACCACCGGATTTTCGGTTGTATGGGTTGAATTTGACTGGAATACGGACATTTACAAGGCTCGACAGACCGTATCCGAAAAGATTTCCGTAATCGGGGACGCCCTGCCTGCAAACGCCGGAAAGCCGGTCTTGGGACCTCAGTCCTCGATACTTGGCGAGTTGCTGATTGTCGGTTTAACGGCAGACACAACTTCATTGCAGGAATTGCGGACGCTGGCTGACTGGACAATACGCCCGCGACTGCTGACAATGGGCGGCGTCGCACAGGTCGCTGTAATAGGCGGTGAAATAAAGGAATACCAGATTTTGCTCAATCCCATGAAGATGAAACACTATGGAATCGGATTGAACGAAGTGATGGAGGCAGTCGGCGAAATGAATCAAAACGCTTCGGGAGGAGTGTTATACGAATATGGGAATGAGTATATTATACGTGGAATCCTTTCGACTGACAAAGTTTCGGAAATAGGGAAATCCGTTGTCAAAAACATTGACGACGTCCCAATACTGCTCGAAAATATTGCCGACGTCAGGACAGGCAACAAATCGCCGAAACTGGGACTTGCGTCGAATCACGGGAAGCCAGCCGTCCTGATGACAGTCAACAAGCAGTTGAACACAAGTACCATAGACTTAACTCAGAAGCTGGAACACTCGCTTGCCGAACTGCAAAAGACCCTGCCCGCCGATATCAGGATAAGCACGGACGTTTTCAGGCAGGCGCGCTTCATCGAAAATTCGATAAACAATGTGCAGAAAGCTTTGTACGAGGGAGGTATTTTTGTTGTGATTGTGCTGTTCATTTTCCTGATGAACGTGCGGACAACCCTTATATCGCTTGTGACCATACCCTTATCCCTGCTGGTGTCCGTTTTGGCGTTAAAACTGATGGGATTGACCATCAACACAATGAGTTTGGGAGGCATGGCAATTGCTATCGGTTCGCTTGTGGACGACGCCATTGTCGATGTGGAGAATGTGTTCAAGCGGCTTCGGGAAAACAGGCTTAAACCCGAGGCGGAACAGAAAGGCATTATTGATGTGATATTTGAAGCGTCGAAAGAGGTTCGCATGCCGATACTTAATTCCACGCTTATTATAATAGCAAGTTTCGTTCCCCTGTTTTTCCTGTCGGGAATGGAAGGCAAAATGCTGGCGCCTCTGGGGATAGCCTTTATCGTGGCTCTGTTTGCTTCCACTGCCGTAGCGCTCACCCTGACTCCGGTGCTGTGCAGCTATTTACTGAATAAATCGGGAAGAAAAGACGGGAAGCCCGAAAGGGAGCCGTACATAGTCAGGATTTTAAATAAAGTATACGGGGTAGCGTTGCGATATGCCCTGAATCACAAAACGATAGTCCTGTCGTTTATAGCCGGACTTCTGGTATTGACCCTCGTGATATTTTCATCGCTCGGGCGCAGTTTCCTTCCATCTTTCAACGAGGGTTCGTTTACCGTAAACGTAAGCACTTTCCCCGGAATTTCGCTCGAAGAATCGGACAGAATCGGACAGATGGCTGACAGTATCCTGCTTTCGATTCCTGAAATCCAGACAATCGGTCGCAAGACGGGACGGGCGGAACTCGACGAACACGCTTTCGGAGTCAATATTTCGGAAATAGAAGCTCCGTTTGTTTTCGGCAAGCGTTCCAAAGACGAGCTGATTGCCGATATGCGCGAGAAACTGAAAGTGCTGCCCGGAGCGAATATCGAAATAGGACAGCCAATATCGCACCGTATTGACCACATGGTTTCGGGTACAAAATCGAATATCGCCATCAAGCTTTTCGGCAGCGACCTGAACAGAATGTATGTTCTGGGAAACAGTATCAAGTCTGCTATTCAGAATGTTGAAGGGATTGCCGACCTGAACGTCGAACAGCAGATAGAACGTCCGCAGCTAAAAATCAAGCCGAAACGCGAACTGCTTGCAAAGTACGGCGTCACTCTGCCGCAGTTTGCCGATATTGTCAATGTCATGCTTGCGGGCGAAACTGTTTCGCAGGTGTACGAGGATAACAGGGCTTTCGACCTGACTTTGAAGGCGAACGACGAAAGTCGAAGCACAATTTCCGAAATCAGAAACCTGATAATCGACGCAAACGGGCGCAAGATACCTCTGGAAAATATTGCGGAAATAAGCTCGTCTACAGGTCCAAACACTATCAACAGGGAAAACGTAGTCCGTAAAATAGTAATTTCGGCAAACGTCGCCGGACGGGATTTGAGAGGCGTCGTTAATGATATTCAGAGCAGGGTAAACGCAAGCATCGTCCTGCCCGAAGGCTATCATATCGAATATGGCGGTCAGTTCGAGAACGAGCAGGCTGCATCGCGCACACTGTTAATCGCTTCAATATTTGCCATACTGGTGATATTTCTGCTGCTGTTTAACGAATTTAAGAGCGTGAGCCAGTCGATTGTCCTGCTGCTCAACCTGCCCTTAGCTCTTATCGGCGGAGTTTTCAGCATATATTTCACAAACGGGATACTCAGCATTCCGGCAATTATCGGTTTCATTTCGCTGTTCGGAATAGCCACCCGCAATGGGATGTTGCTTGTCGACAGGTATAATGCTCTGATAAACGAAGGATTATCCGTCATGGAAAGCATCATGCAGGGTTCGCTGGACAGGCTGAATCCGATTTTGATGACCGCATTGTGTTCGGCGCTTGCCCTGATACCGCTGGCGCTGAGCGGCGACCTGCCCGGAAACGAAATTCAAAGCCCGATGGCGAAAGTGCTGCTTGGCGGACTCTTAACTTCCACGTTTTTAAACGGATTCATTGTCCCCATAATGTATGTACTGATAAATAGAAAGAATTTAAATAAAAATAGAGTATGAAAAATTTATTGATAATAATTGCAATAATGGCGGGCAGTTCCGTATTTGCCCAAAACAGCGTCGACAGGGCGCTGAGGTCTGTAGAACAGAATAATACCGCTCTGAAGGCGCTGAAGGAAGAGATTGATGCGCAAAAACTGGAAAATAAAACGGGAATTTATCTCCCCAATCCCGAGGTCGAGTTTAATTATCTCTGGGGTAATCCGAACAATATCGGAAACAGGAATGATATTGCCGTCAGTCAAACTTTTGATTTTGCCACAATTACAGGAATGAAGAGAAAGATTGCCAATAAGCGGAACAGTCTGCTCGAACTTCAGTATAAGTCCGAAAGCTTGAATGTCATGCTGCAGGCGCGACAGTACTGTGTGGATTTGATATATTATAACGCTCTGAAACGGGAGCTTGACCTGCGTCTGGAACATGCTGCAACTCTTGCCGACGGATATAAAAACCGTCTGGAAAAAGGCGATGCAAATATTCTGGAATATAATAAGGTACAGCTAAATCTTGCTGCGGTGAAGGGCGAGATGTCTTCTCTGGAAACGGAACGGAAATCTGCCCTGGCTGAACTGAAAAGGTTGAATGGCGGCGTCGCTGTGCCGGTAGACGATTCGGAGTATCCGGATGTGAGTTTGCCCGATAATTTTGACGAATGGTTTGCTCAAGCCGAACAGAAAAATCCGGTCTTGGAATACGTGAAGCAGGAGGTCGAAATAGCTAAAAATCAGGTCTCCCTTAACAGGGCGACGTCCCTGCCCAGCTTATCCGCCGGCTTTATGCGCGAGAAGGTTGTCGGAGAGGCTTATCAGGGTATTTCCCTCGGTATTTCGATTCCGCTCTGGGAAAACAGGAACAGGGTGAAGCAGGCAAAAGCGGCGGTCAAAGCCAGCGAGGCAAAGCAGGAAGACAGCCGTTTACAGTTTTACGAGTATCTGAAAAACCTGTACGAAAGGACAAAAGGACTGGAAGCAACTGCTAATGACTATAAACAGTCCCTGTCCTCGCTCAACAGTACCGGATTGCTGAAAAAGGCTCTCGATGCAGGCGAAATCTCTTTGCTGGATTATATCGTGGAAATAGGTCTGTACTATAATACTGTCAACCTCAGACTGGAAGCCGAACGCGAATTCCAAAAAACGCTCGCTGAAATTTTGAATTTTGAATTTTGAATTTTGAATTGCCTGCGGATGAAAATGAATGTCCGCAGGTAATGCAGGGAGAAAATATAATAAGTACGGGAAAAAAAGGGACAGCTAAATGCTGTCCTTTTTTAATAATTGCGGGAGTACGACAAAAATCCTGTTTTTATCGAATTTTACTGCCGTAACCGTTTATCTCCCGTCACCTGTTAAGGTACGCGAAATAAATAACATGTAAATATTTAAACGAAGATGCGAGTAGCTCTGAAATAGTGTAATCAAATGAGACAAACTTGATTACACCCCTGCGGGGCTTAACGGCGAGGGTACATTTTCCACACAGGGCGTTGCCACTGTGCTAATGATCTAACTCTTTGACTACGTCGAACTGCGTTTCAGAGTTTTTTCTCAAATCACGCATCCAATAAACTGTTACATCTTATTTATTTCAATTCCCTAAGCAATGCAATTGGAGTGTACGACAAAATTCCGCATTTCGATTCCCCGTAGAGGATGAATATCAATAGAAAAACCATCTCATCTACCTCCCGATGACGATACCGCAGGGATTACGAACGGTCATATTATTTTCATCGCAGAGAAAATTTATTTTCATCGCAGAGAAAATTCATTTCTATCGCAGAGAAAATTTATTTCCATCGCAGAGAAAATTTATTTCTATCTAAGAGAAGGATTATCCTTGTTTTCGACACATTCAGAAGTCGGGGAATGAATCGTTGTCGGGGATAGATTTGACATTCCGGAGTGTTCTATGCGGAAAAAACTGAGCAAAGCAATCCAGAGACCTTGCTGCTCGGATTATGAACCGGTCATCTCGTGCAACTCCTAACGGAGTTGTGCTGTGTCTATTGCCTTGTTTCTATTGACGTACATCCTGCATTGCTTAACAGGTTTCTATTTTATTGATTATATGAATATCTGAGTTATACTTCGCGCGGGACAGTTTTGTGTATTTCAGTTAAACTCCGTAAGGAGTTTAAGATTGATAACCCCGTGCAAGCGGAGCGTAGCTCGGGGTTTAGCGTACACCTCTCCTCCACAACTCCGTAAGGAGTTGAATGGCATCGTCGATAGATTGATCCATCAATGGGAGAAGGGGTTGAACTCCTTACGGAGTTCCAACGGAACTTGGACAGTTTACCCGAGCTGCGCTCCGCTTGCACGGGGTATCCAAATTCAACTCCTTACGGAGTTTAACAGCCGCAATAATGAAGCAATTCACAAAACCACTCCGCGCAAAGTATAACTAATTCTATTCTATTGAATATTTTACATCAATTCTCCACTGACCTGACGATGAAAGGCACGACCAGGGAATATCCTTCGTCGTCGATAAGAGTTATGGTATGATTTCCTGGCTCCGGGAGGTATGCCATTTGGTGATTGTCGTGAGTTTCGCCGATGTACTGTTCGTCGATATGCCAGTAGACAGTTGATTTTGCTCTGTTGTGCGCTGCCTGCAGGACTATTTTTCCCTTTTTGCCGTCGAGCTGTTTTGTTGCCACGACCGATATTCCGTAAGTGGGATATATCATTTGCATTGGCGAAAAATCGTCGATTGAGCAGTCCGGATTGATTGGCGGCAGGGGGCGGTAATCGGCATGACGTCGCCGGTAGTACCATTCCTGAGCCGGAGGAAGCACAAACCAGGACTTGTGAACCATCTCGTGCGGAGGGTAGCAGGAGCTGTTGACCCTGTACTTTTCGTCCCTGTCCAAATGTATCAGGCGATGATACGGACAGACGCCCGCCTGCAATCCCGCCTGCGTTACCCATATCGAATCGGTATCCGCGCAGTATTCGCCCGCCCTGTGCCCGCTTTGACGGCATACCGCTATCCGGCTCATTTCGTCGTAGGGACGTCCGAACCAGCCTTTTGAACGGGGCAGCAGATTAAATACGTCGAACATCAGCGGCGCGGCATATCCCACGCCTGTAAGCAGGGGACGTCCTTCTCCCGAAGCGTTTCCAACCCATACGCCCACGACATGTTCGGGAGTTATTCCGATAGCCCATGCATCGCGGTTGCCGTAGCTGGTACCCGTTTTCCACGCAATTTTCCTTCCGGAAGAAAACATCATCCACGAAGACTCCTCTTCGGGACGGTTCAGTTCCGCCAAAGTTTCGAGCGTCTGGTATATAGCCGCCGCGCTGATCAGTCCCGAGGAGGAATAAACCGGCGTTTCCTCTTCCGCGTCTTCATCTTTAATATAGTTCAGTTTTTTAGTATCGCGCATGTTGTACCGTCCGCTGTTTCCTCCGAAATGCCTGAGTATCCTTGCCATGTCGGCATACATTCCCGTGATGTCCCAGAGCGTTCCTTCCGCTCCGCCAAGAATAAGCGACAGTCCGTAGTGCATCGGCGGTTTCGTCAGCGTGGTCATGCCCAAATCCTTTAGCAGGAGATGGAACTTTTCCACGTTATAGTCGGCAAGCATCCGTACCGAAGGGACATTCAGCGAGCGTATCAGGGCGTCATGCGCGGAGACGGCGCCGTCAAACGACCTGTTGTAGTTGTGGGGCGAAAATCCGGCAACATGAAAGGGGATATCCGGAATGAGAGTGCCGGGCAGAATCTCGCCTTCATCCAGCATCGCCGCGTACAGAAAGGGTTTCAGGATGCTTCCCGTACTTCGCGGGGCGGAAATAATGTCCACGCTGGCGCCGTGCCTGTCGTTTCCGCCGACAATGTTTCCCGTATATGCAGTCACATTGCCGCTTTCCGTTTCGACGACTATCACGGCGGCATTGTTCACCATATTGGCTTTGAAAGTCCGGGCATGAATGTCGACCACCGCGTTGACCGACTGCTGCAACTCGGACGATATGCTTGTCCGAATCCTCTTGCCGGGAAATCTGTCGGCGATTTTATCAAGCAGATGAGGCGCCGAACGCGGCAGCGGCAAAGGGTTTTCGGGCAAGGGCTCTATCTTGGCAAGCATACAGTCGTTCATGCTTATGATTCCCTTTTCCATCATATTGTCGAGAAGGGCGTCGCGTTTGGTTTTGAGCGCATTCCTGTTCCTTCCGGGATGTATCAGGGCGGGGGAATTGGGCAGTACGGCAAGCGTGGCGGCTTCAGCCCATGACATTTCCGCGGCATTGCGCCCGAAATATCGCCATGCCGCAGCTTCGATACCCACAACGTTACCGCCAAAAGGCGCGCCGGAGGCATACAGCGCCAGGATTTTCCTTTTGCTCATGCGCGCCTCGAGCCGGACAGCCAGCAGCGTCTCTATTACTTTTTCCTTTATCGTACGTTTTTTGCCCCTTCGCATCAGGCGCACCGTCTGCATGCTTATCGTGCTTCCTCCCTCGACGGTTTTTCCCTTACCGGCGTTGTGTATCAATGCCCGGACTATGGCTGTCGGGTCGACGCCGCGGTGAGAATAGAAGCGTTTGTCTTCGAATGTAATCAGGGCTTTGACATATTTTTCGGGAAAAGTTTCCTTTCCGGGAAAACGCCACTGCCCGTCGGACGCTATCTTTGCGCCTAAAAGTTCGCCGCCGGAATCCTCCATCACAGTACAGTAAGGAAAATCCGCGTAACGGACGGGAAAGCAGAAAAATGCGACAACAGCAAGATAAAGCGCCGGTATACAGTATTTCCTTATTTTATCCACAGCCCTCATTGTTAATTATTAATCGCTAACTGTTAATCGAAACAGGCTTTTGCTCAGGGCTAAAATCAGCGGAGCCGCAATAAATGCAGCAAGCACATCTACCAGATAATGCGCTTTTATATATACGGTTGCCGCGGTCAGGATAATTGCGACAGGCAGTATAATGTAAAAATACTTCCGGGCGTTCTGGAACAGCAGAATCATTACGATAAGCGTAAGCCCCACGTGCGAGCTTGGAAATGCGCCGGTAGGCATCTCGCCCTCAAACTGAAGCCAGCGCATCAGCGAACAGAAGAAATATCCGTCGGGAACCTGACTGTCCGGAAAAGAATAGTAAAACTGCGGTCCCGCGACGGGAACAAGCGTGAATATCGCGTAAAAAATGAAAAACGAGCACAGGCAGTAGAACATCGCGCGGTCAGCCATGTCGGGCTTGACGAAGAAAAAATAGGTGAAAGTGAACAGAAACAGCAGGTAGTAAGAAAAATATCCGAAATACATGATTTCCGACACCACAGACTGCGGAAACGCTTTCGAAAACTCGATTGCGGGCGAGCATCCGAAAATCGCGACGTCCAAATGTTCGAAAAAGCTGTCGAGATTGGGCAGGAATATGCTTTCGGGCAGACCGGTATTGTCCGGATGCGCAAGATAGTACGTTTCGGGATACCAGTATGCTATCAGCGAAAACGGAAAGAGGTAGCGTATGTAATTCACGAATTTATTCCCGGACTTTTCCGAAATGAACGCCATCAGGCAGACGGCTGTGAAAAAGGCAATCCTGTAGAACAGAAGGGTGCATGTCTGCGTGTGTATTCCGAAAAGCGTCAGAATGCAGGCGGCAGTAATCAGTATGTATGCAAATGTTAATAATTCGACAGAATTGAAATGTCCCGTCAGCGAACGTATTCTCATAATTACCTGAATCTAACCTCCTTTTTCAGGGAATCCAGTTCCTGTCTGTTTGTTGCGCTGACAATATATACGTTGTAAAGACTTTGAAAGTCATTGCTCAGCTTTATCCTGATTCTGTACGAGACCCCCTTGTCCAGCCGGTACGATTCCACCGTTCCTATCATAATTCCTTCCGGAAAAGTCAGCGAATGTCCGCTTGTTACGACCGTATCGCCTTTCTGTATGGCTATATGCTGGGGAATGTCAATCATTTCTATATGCCGTATATCTTTCATGTCCCATACCAGCGGACCGTAAAGTCCCGTTCTCGCAAGTTTTCCGTTAATGTTTTTCGATGTATTCAGCAGTGAGCTTACCGTGCAGAAATTGTCGCTTACGCGGTCGACAATCCCCACTATCCCGTCCAGCGATATGACTCCCATATCCCTGACAACTCCGTCGTTACCGCCGACATTTAAGATGATTGTGTTATCGTTTTTATTCAGGGTATTGTCTATAATGTTTGCAGGAATATATCCGAAATTTTGCAGAACGCGAGCGTTGCCGCCCTGTTTGTCTCCGGCAAGTTCAAGCTGGTTTTTCAGATATATGTTTTCGTCCATTAATGAGAGGTTTATATTCAGCAAATCGCGATTTTTGGATTTCAGATTCATGTAATCCTTCCATGAAAGCATAAGCCCTTTTACGCTGCCCCTGACCGCGTCCACCTGCGCCAATACCCTTGAATGCCTGAAATATGAAGAATGCGAGATTAAAAAAACGGATATCCCTTCCAGTACAAGGAACATCAAAAACAAATGATATTTTACGATGAAACGAAATAAGCTTTCCATTCAGTCTGCTATCTTCCAGTCAATTTCGGAAACGCCCTGCTGTTTCAGTATCCTGTTGGTTTCCGAAAAATGTTTGCATCCAAAAAAACTTGAAGCCGAGAGCGGCGAGGGATGCGCCGATTCCAGTACAAAGTGCCTGCCTGTGTCTATCAGCGCCTTTTTCTGACGGGCAAAATTACCCCACAACAGAAATACTACTCCCGACTTGTGCTCGGAAATTTTCCTTATGACGGCGTCGGTGAAATATGCCCATCCTGCTTTGGAATGCGATGCGGCTTCCCCTCTCCGCACTGTCAGCATTGCGTTTAAGAGGAATACTCCCTGCTCCGCCCAGCTCTCCAGATTGCCGTGCCGGGGGGGCTCAATGCCAAGATCGTTCCTGATTTCCTTGAAAATATTCACCAGCGAGGGAGGCTGCGGTATCCCTTTCGGAACGGAAAACGAAAGTCCGTGCGCCTGACCTTCTCCATGATAGGGATCCTGCCCTAAAATCACAACTTTCACCCTGTCGAAAGGAGTTTTCTCGAAGGCGTTAAATATCAGTTTCCCCGGGGGATATACCTGTTTGCCGTTCTTTATTTCGCTTTTAATGAAACCTGCAAGTTCGGTAAAATACGGCTTGTCAAACTCTTCTTCTAAAACAGACTTCCAGCCGGGCTCAATTTTAACATCCATAGTATTATAAGTGTTATTTTATTATTATAATCGGTCGCAAAAGTAAACATTTTTTACAGAATTACAGAATTTGGGGCAGAATTTACAGAATTATATACTCCCAAAGGTAACCGATGAGTCGGATAAAATAAGTGTTTTTTGTTTTGATTGCCTGTTTTTAGTATAATATTGTAGCGTTAACATTTGCTTATCATTATCAATCGAAAAACCTGCAATTCTATCTCTTTTTATCGAAAAACTTTTACGGGTAATAAATTTTTTATAATAATATATAAAACAAACAATTGATACTGTAGCCATAATAACAGTTATAATAAGAGTCCAAGCTTCTTTATACCACAGAATAGTCATTACAATCGACCCTAAAAAAGTCAATGAAAATAAAGCAAACAACTGATAAGTCCCTTTTATATATTTTTTTGCATCTATATTTTGTGAATATAATTTGAAATCGACGAATGAAATATTTTTATCTCTTACATATAAATAACCATCTTTCATGCTGACAATTTGGGATATATGCTCTCTATCTATAATATTGTTTTCATATAAAGCCTGCAATATTTGTTCTTTTTCATTTATATCTAAAGGCAAACCCATACTTCTGATTTTTACTCTTTTCTTATTCTCTTTAAATTTGAAAAAAATACAATTTCTTTTTTCGTTTATATAAATTTCTCTTATATCTTTCTTATAAAGAATCGATTTCCCAGACAGCCGATAAAGAATAGAGGCACGAAACATAACTATAGTCATACATAAAATTATTGATAACATTCCCGGATATAGATTATCCCTTATCATGACATACGAAGTTCCGATAATCATTAAAAATATGACGCCAAGAAAAAACAGTCCGGCTATAGCAGCATAATCAGGTTTTGTTTTCAAATCCAATTGATTAATGTTATTTGATTGGGATATGACATATTTGTCGTCAAAAATAAAAATATTATCATATCTCAGCGGAATCATTTTAAAATTTTCTGTATTAATCATAATTTAATTGAAATAAACACACTTGCGAGTTCTAACTGTTTGATTCAAAATCTGCCTGTTTCTCTTTTTTGTCAATTATGTGACGCGAGGCAAGTTCGTCAATAATATCCTTTATTTCAATACCCTGATTAACCATGAGAACCATAAGGTGGTAGATCAAATCCGATATTTCGTAAACCAGTTCTTCCTTGGAGTTTTTTGCTCCGATAATGACTTCGGTACTTTCTTCTCCTATCTTTTTCAGTATCTTGTCAAGTCCCTTTTCGAACAGGTATGTTGTGTACGAGCCTTCGGGACGGCTTGCATTACGGTCGAGCAGGAGTTCAAACAGCGAATGAAACGAGAACCGGCGGACTTCTCCGGAAACAAAAACCGGCGTCTCGAAACAGGTTTCCGCTCCCGTGTGACATGCAGGTCCATCCTTGATTACCTCCACGACTAAAGCGTCGCAGTCGCAGTCGGCGCATATACTGACAATATGCTGATAGTTACCGGACGTTTCGCCTTTTCTCCACAATTCCTTACGGCTTCTGCTGTAGAAGCATGTCTTTTTTTCGGCAATACTGATTGCCAGACTTTCGGCATTCATGTATGCCAGCGTCAATACGGCTTTGCTGTAGTAATCCTGAACAATAGCAGGAATCAAGCCGTTTTCGTCAAATCTCAGTTCTGTCATGCGATAATATAATGTCTTGTATTAAAGTAGTTTTTTCCGTTTAAATATATACAGCGTGATGGCTGCCGAAAATATCATCAGCACAATGCTGAACAGATAGCCGTACTTCCAGTGCGTTTCGGGCATAATCTCGAAATTCATTCCGTATATCGACGCGATAAGCGTAGGCGGCATAAACACCACTGATGTGATGGTGAATATTTTGATGATTTTATTCTGTTCCACATTGATAAGACCCAGCACCGTATTCTGGAGATATTCCAGCCTTTCGAAACCGAAATCGGCATGGTTCAGCAGCGAGTTCACGTCGCTTATCATCACCGTCACTTTTGACTGTATATCCGAGGGGAAGAGGTTGCTTTTGAGTATCGACGACAGGGTACGCTGCTTGTCAATGATATTTTCCCTGATAATCATTATGTTTTCCTGAAGCTGGCTAAGGTAAACCAGAGTTTCCTTTTCCACCTGATTTATCACGACTTGCCTTGTCAGCTGGGTGATTTCCTTGGCGATACCCTCTATCATGTCGGCGTCGAGGTCGATTCTGTTTTCGAGGATCATTATCAGCAAATGATAGCCTGTGATGTAAAGGCTGTGGCTGCTCATTATCTTGCGTCCGACTTCGGTCAGCGTCCTCAAATCCGTATTTCGCGAGACAATCAGTATTCCCCCGCATACCGTAAACGACACCGGTTCTTCCACATATCCATCGCCCTGCGACAGGAGGAAGTTTGTATTTCCATAAACAATATCGTCGGTTTCGAAGTATCGCGAACTGCTTTCGATTTCTTCAGCCTGCGCCCTTGTCTGCAGTTCGGTATTGAGGAATGCCTCGATTGCGCGCTTTTCCTTTCCGAGCGGATCGTTCAAGTCAATCCATACAATATCTTCATACCCTAAATTGTTCAAAACCTTGAGGTCAGAACTTTGTAAAATTTTATTTCCCGATTTATAATAGAACAGAACCATAATTTCATTTTTTTGATTTAATTAATACCGTTATAATTGTTGTTAAAATACCATAAATGCCCTTTAATCAAAATTAAAGGGCTAACAACTTCGATATTTTGATTTCAATTTGAGAACCATATTCCAAAACTCTACAAGAGCTTTGTGTTTTGCGAAATCAAAGTTATAATCAATATTTTCAGTGAGATATTTAATTGCCTCACAATAATCCAGACTGTGCTTGTGTTCGCTGACTGCCGCGGGAATATTTGCCAGTCCCGAGGACAATGCTTTATTGAACAGTGAAATAAAATCTTCCGGCAATGACCTGACAGCCGTCCATACGGCAAAAACAAAAGGCATGCCTGTGTATTCTTTCCATGCATGGGCTAAATCGAGCTTGTATTTGAACCGGTTTTCATAGTCAAACACTTTGTCGCCAATAAGAACGTATCCGGAATTTTCTCTGTCGGGATCAATATCATTCAACGAGCTTAACGAAACGGGCGAGGCTTTTATTTTCCAGAAATCCTCCATCAAAAGCTGAGCCAGAAGAACAGATGTGCGGGATTCGAAATCAAGATAGAGATTTTTTATTTCGGAAACAGGTTGATTTGAGCAAATTGCAACAGAACGGACATTGCCCGAAGCTCCTATACAGTAGTCGGAAATGATTTTTTTATCGGGAATTGAAGGCACAACCGCAGAAGGAACGATGCCCAGATCAGCGTCTTTATTAAGCAGTCTGAGGGCGCATTCGGCAGGAGTGTTATATTGAAGATCAATATAATCAATAATTTCCGAATGCTTCAATCCATATACAAAGGGTGAAGTATTGAGGTATGATATGATTGATACTTTTATCTTTTCCATTATAAAAACTTTTTTACCTGAAGGCACAAACCACTGTTATTTAAAAAATTACCACACCGGAATGTTACTGCATACTCATTTTTACCGCGGCAAAGGTACTGCTAAAATTACAGTTGTGCAAATAAAATTTTTTATTCCAATTATACTGTGCGCGGTGTAAACTTCTGGAATTAGTAAGAATTTTTTGTACTGGAGTCTCCTGCATGAAAAATCCGACCGGATTTTTCGTCCTTAAGTATAAATTATTAATTGTTTATTGAAATCATTATTAATTGGCATATTATTAATAAATTATACATTAATAGATTTTGTAATCATTTGTTTCTTTCATATTTATAAAAGATGGAAACTTCAATAAATTTAATTGAGTACTCCCTGAATTTTGACACTTCCATCCAAAATTTCCATTTTTTAGAAGTCTGCCCCCCAAAAAAATCGTATAAAAAGTGGAAAAAACACATTTTTCCGATCGCAATGCGGTATATATTTCATAAAAACAACAAAAATTTAGCGCTACCCCCTAAAAAATAGGGGGTGTATATCAATAAAATACAAAATATTTTAATTTTTTTTGAAAAAACAGGCGGTATTTAAAAAAAAGTACATATATTTGCCCCGCGAAACGATATTTAAAATTAGAAAAAAGATGAAACTTATATGTAAGTACAATTTTGCAAAAGCTCAGAACCCCCCGGACGGGGGAAGTGCTGCAATTGAAATTTAGAATGGAACGGCGACTGTTACCGTCGCACCCGCGATATTGGGAAAAATATCAGATTAAATAATGTTAAATTAAAAAGATAAAGAAATGAATAAAAATTATATAAAGAGTCTTGCACTCGGACTGACAATGACGTCAGTGATAATCGTAGCGCCTGCAATCGGGCAGGATGCGCTTGAAACCTCTGCCGGAGTGGATTTGGTAAGTAAATATGTATGGAGAGGCGTCAGCCAGGGGACGGGAATAAGTCTCCAGCCGTCGCTTGGATTTGGCTATAAGGGATTTTCGCTGGGAGCATGGGGTTCGGTTTCGGCTAATCCCGTTCCCTACGAGCTTGATTTTTCGCTTGGATATTCTGTTGGCGGGTTTTCCGCGGGGATAACCGATTATTACTGGAACGGTTCCGAAGGCTCGTTTTTCGACTATCATGCCGACAACCATCTGTTTGAAGGCAATCTTGCGTTCGCTTTCGGCGAGAAGTTTCCACTGACGCTTTCGTGGAACACCTTCTTTGCGGGACGAATGGACAGGGACGAAGACGGGAAACAGCAGTTTTCGACATATCTTGAGGCGGCGTACGACTTTTCGCTTGGCGGGCTTGACTTTACGGCGTCTGTAGGCGCTGCGCCATGGGATTCGCATGCATGGCTTGTTCCGGCAAACGGAAAGACGGGATTTCAGGTTTCGTCCATATCGCTGACGGGCACGAAGAAGCTGGAAATCACGCCGACATTCTCGCTGCCGCTGTTCGTACAGTGCATTTTCTCGCCCGCGACGGACGCATCTCATCTTGTAGCGGGGTTTTCATTTTAAATTATATTAAAAATATTATAATCATGAAGAAGATTGAAGCAATAATAAGGAAGACGAAGTTCGACGAAGTAAAGGAGGCGCTGCTGGCTGCCGACATCGAATGGTTTTCATATACGGACGTGCGCGGCGTGGGAAAAAGCCGCAAGGAACGTATCTACCGTGGAGTGATATACAACACGGATATTATCGAACGGATAATGCTTACCATCGTGGTACGCAGCCAGAACGCCGACAGAACCGTGGACGCGATACTGAAATCGGCGCAGACGGGCGAGGTCGGCGACGGACGCATATTCGTGTCGGAAGTAACCGAATCGTACCGCATACGCACGGGCGAAAGGGGAGATATTTCGCTGTATCTGCCCGATGAGGACAAGTTAAAGTAATAATCAATTAAAAAGAAACTGAAATGAATATTTTTATAACAGTAAACATGATGATGGCAGCCTCCGCGGCATCCGTGACGGAAGGAGGAAGCGCCATAGAGAAAATCGGCGACCTGGTGGTTGCCATCGATACGGTATGGATATTGCTTGCCGCGATGCTCGTGTTCCTGATGCAGCTGGGCTTCTCGATGCTCGAATCGGGATTTACCCGCTCGAAAAACACGACGAATATCCTGATGAAGAATCTGCTGGACTTCTCCACAGGTTCGCTGCTGTTCTGGCTGACGGGATTCAGCCTGATGTTCGGAAGCGACATTGCCGGCTTCGTCGGCAGTCTCGACCTGGCGGGATACGCCGGATGGGAAGGCGACATTCCGCGCGAGGCGTACCTTGTATTCCAGACCATGTTCTGCGCAACGGCGGCGACCATCGTGTCGGGCGCGGTTGCCGAACGGACAAAATTCAAGGCATACCTTATATACTGCATCCTGATTTCGGCGCTGATTTATCCCGTATCGGGACACTGGACATGGGGCGGAGGATGGCTGTCGGAACTTGGCTTCCACGATTTTGCCGGAAGCACCGTCGTACATTCCGTTGGCGGATGGATAGCCTTTGCCGGCGCCGCGGTAGTCGGTCCCCGCATCGGGAAATACCGTGCCGGAAAGGTCAATGCAATTCCCGGGCACAATCTCACGGTAGCCTGCATGGGCGTGTTTCTGCTCTGGCTCGGATGGTTCGGCTTCAACCCCGGAAGCGAGGGCGCCGCATCCTCGCTTGCCCACGCGACGGCAATATCGAGCGTGTTCCTTACCACGAATCTTGCGGCGGCAGCCGGCGGAGTTACCGCGCTCGTTCTGGTGTGGATAAAGTATGGCAAGCCGACCCTTTCGCTCACCCTCAACGGCGTGCTTGGCGGACTGGTGGGCATCACTGCCGGATGCGACTGCGTGTCGCCGTTCAGCGCGGTGATTATCGGAATACTCAGCGGCGTCGTTATGGTTTACGCCGTTTCGTTCATCGACCGCGTCCTGAAAGTTGACGACCCTGTGGGCGCAATAGCCGTGCATGGCGTATGCGGAGTTCTGGGAACGCTCTGCGTCGGGCTGTTTGCCATTGACGGCGGACTGTTTACCGGCGGCGGATTCAGGATGCTCGGCATTCAGGCGCTCGGCTCGCTTGCAACCAGCGTCTGGGCGCTCACGATGGGATTCCTGATTTTCTACGGTATCAAAAAGACGATTGGCGCACGCGTCGAAAAGCGTGTTGAAGAAGAAGGTCTCGACATTTACGAACACGGCGAAAGCGCGTATAACTAAACTATTTAATATCTTTGCCGGCGGTAAACGGTATGGAAAGCTGCCGGCAATTTTTTAAAAATGAACGTAATATATAAAAGTAAATAATTAAATTTTTGTAAACATAAATAAAATAAACAAGCATGTCATTAAGATTTAAAGTAATCAATGAGGCAATCAGGCGCAAGGCTGTTGCCGTAAACTCTCCCGAGGGACGTCCGGCGGACTATTTCGGCGAGAATGTGTTCAACAATGAAAAGATGCTCAAGTATCTGCCAAAGAAATCGTACGAGGCTCTGCTCGACACGATGCAGAACGGGACGTTTCTCGACAACGGAACGGCTGAATCCGTTGCAGCGGGAATGAAAAAGTGGGCTGAAGAAAAGGGCGTAACTCACTACACGCACTGGTTTCAGCCGCTTACCGGAGGCACGGCTGAAAAGCACGACGCCTTCATCGAACCCGACGGGAAAGGCGGAGTTGTCGAGGAGTTCTCGAGCAAGCTGCTGATACAGCAGGAACCCGACGCGTCGAGTTTTCCGAGCGGAGGAATCCGTAACACTTTCGAGGCGCGCGGATATTCCGCATGGGACCCCACTTCGCCGGCGTTTATCGTGGACGATACGCTCTGCATCCCCACGATTTTCATCTCGTACACGGGCGAAACTCTCGACTACAAGGCTCCGCTGCTGAAGGCTCTGGCGGCTGTGAACAGGGCGGCGACGGACGTGTGTCACTATTTCGACCCGAACGTGAGCAAGGTGTTCTCGTATTTGGGATGGGAACAGGAATACTTTCTGGTTGACGAGGCTCTGTGGGCTGTGCGCCCCGACCTTGTGCTCACCGGACGTACTCTGCTGGGACACGAAAGCGCAAAGAACCAGCAGCTGGAAGACCATTATTTCGGCTCAATCCCAACGCGCGTGGCGGCTTTCATGAAGGACCTCGAGTTTGAATGTCTGAAACTCGGCATTCCTCTCAAGACGCGCCACAACGAGGTTGCTCCGAACCAGTTCGAGCTTGCCCCGGTGTACGAGGAGACGAATCTGGCAAACGACCACAACATTCTGCTGATGTCTATCATGAAGAAAGTTGCGCGCCGGCACTGCTTCCGCGTACTGCTGCACGAAAAGCCGTTCAAGGGAATCAACGGCAGCGGCAAGCACAACAACTGGTCGCTCGGCACGAACACGGGCGCAAACCTCCTGTCGCCGGGCAAGACTCCGGAAGACAAGCTGCGTTTCATTACTTTCATCGCCAACGTGATGATGGCTGTATGGAAGCACAACGGTCTGCTGAAAGCGAGCATCTCGAGCGCAACGAATGCTCACCGTCTCGGCGCAAACGAAGCTCCGCCGGCGATTATCTCCATTTTCCTCGGCTCGCAAATCAGCGCCGTGCTGGACGGTATCGAAAAGGGCGACAATACTATCAGAATGGACGGCAAGCAAAGCCTGAAATTCGACATCGCGCATATCCCGGAACTGCTGATTGACAATACCGACCGTAACCGCACCTCTCCGTTTGCCTTCACCGGCAACCGTTTCGAGTTCCGCGCCGTCGGCTCGTCGTCAAACTGCGCCGGAGCGATGATTGCCCTGAATACGGCTGTGGCGGAACAGCTTATCGACTTCAAAGCCGCTGTCGATGCGAAGATTGCCGGAGGCGCCGCAAAGGAAAACGCCATCATGGAGGTTGTGCGCGACTATGTCGTGAAAAGCCGGGCAATATGCTTCGACGGAAACAACTACAGCGACGAATGGAAAGCCGAAGCCGAAAAGCGCGGTCTCGACTGCGAAACTTCGGTGCCGCTGATTTTCGACCGTTTCCTCGCCGAAAGTACCGTCAAAATGTACGCCGCTACGAATGTCCTCAGCGAAAAGGAACTCGAAGCGCGTGTCGATGTCGAGTTCGAAACGTACACCAAGAAAATCCAGATTGAGGCGCGGGTGCTCGGCGATATTGCATCCAACCATATCGTACCCGTTGCGCTGCGCTATCAGGAGATTCTTCTGGGTAAAATCGAAAAGGTCAGCCGGCTGTTCCCCGAAAAATTAAACGAAATAGCCAAAGCGGATATCGAAATGGTTGAAAAGATTTCCGGACATGTAAATAAGGTCAGGGAACTCACCGCCAGTCTCGTCGACGCCCGAAAGCTCGCCAACAAAATCGTGGACGTGCGCGAAAAGGCTATAGCTTATCACGATAACGTGGCTGTGCTTCTCGACGAAATCCGTTACCATATCGACAAACTCGAACTGTCGGTAGATAACGAACTCTGGCCCCTGCCAAAATACAGAGAACTGCTGTTTATCAGATAAAAGTATTATTTATTTATATTTACGACTCGCCTGCCGGTTTCTTTTTGCGCGTTCCCCGGCAGGCGTTGTCGTATCTATTAATTGAAGTTTCCCATCTTTTATAAATATGGGAGAAACAAATATATAAACACGAGAATATGGCATGAAGCCGATTGATTGCGTCAGAAAAATTTGGAGATTATAAAAAAAGCAGTACCTTTGCCCCGCTTTTTTGGATTCAGTAGCTCAGCAGGTAGAGCACATCCCTTTTAAGGATGGGGTCCTGGGTTCGAACCCCAGCTGGATCACGAAGATAAAAAAATCATTATGAAGATAACAGCGTCTGAGATAGAATTATTAGTCCCGAATG
>JAISDR010000061.1 GCA_031264645.1 Prevotellaceae bacterium
TCGAACAACCCGTTTCACATATTACTATGGCTAACTAATAAAAATAATGTCTTAATCTGTTGGAATATCTTTGTTTACATTTTTGCTGCCTATCAAAGCATAGAACAGCAGATATGCCAAACCTGCGAAGATTAGCCAGTAGCTGACTTGATAGTTTTTGGCTATATCGGCAATCCATCCCTGCAAAGCCGGCAAGATACCGCCGCCGCATACCAGCACCATAAAGATACCCGAAGCAGCTGCAAGATATTTGCCCAATCCTTCAACTGCGAGATTGAATATTCCGCCCCACATGATGGATGTACAAAATCCTAACAGTACCAAAAACATGGCATTAATTGGAACTTCGGCAAAACCGAACGACAAAGCGCCGTCGACACCCTTTTGCAATACAGGCAGATCAACAAGAGTACTTGTAGATGCAAAGATAGCGCAGGCAACCAGTATCAAGCCGACTAACGAAGTAACGCTAAGCATGCGTTTGCTGGATACTTTTTTGCCTATGGCAACGCCGACCAAACGTCCGATCAGCATCAAAAACCAGTATGTCCCGCATACAAAACCTGAAATAGTTGTACTGATAGCCAGTCCTTTTGTGTCGGTAAGCCATAAATCCAAAACGCCGGGCGTTCCTACTTCCACTCCTACATATACGAAAATTGCGATAGCGCCCAAAACAAAATGACGGAATTTCAATGTTCCCAGCATTAATGTTTTCATGGGTTCTGTGGTCTTCGTTGCATTGGGCTCAACAATTTTTACCATCCACAGTATAAAAAATACCAGAGCAAAGACGCTCATCGCAATATAAAGCACGGGGAAAACTTTGGCAATATTTGTCGATTTTGTAATTTCACCAACTAAAATTCCGACAAACATGGGAGTGAAGGTAGCCATTATCGAATTGAATGAACCGCCAACCTGAATCAATTGATTTCCTCTGTTTCCGTCGCCGCCGAGCTTATTCAGCATCGGATTGACAACCGTATTAAGCAAACACATTGAAAAACCGGCTACAAAAGCGCCGGAAAGATACACAATGAAACTCCCAAGATGACCTGAAAGTAGCTGTATCCCGACTCCGATAAATCCGACTACAATTGCGATTAATGCAGTTTTCTTATACCCCACTTTTTGCAGCAGAATACCGCCGGGGATGCCCATAACAGCATAAGCAATGAAGTTGGCAAGGTTTCCAAACAGCCCGAGAGCATTGGAAATTTCGAACTGCTCCTTCAGGATTTTCCCCATGGGAGCAGCCAGGTTGGTAACAAATGATATCATCCCGAACAGGATTACCATCATAACGATGGCAACGATGTTGCCATTTTGATTTTTTTGAGTTGTTGTCATAATATTTTCAAAAATTTTTAATTATTTATATTTAAATCATTATTCAATTTTTCTTGCGCCGTCGCTTATTACGACGTCGTAAACTTTCGGTTCGATACTGAATTTCGCCTTATAGTCGGCAATGGCGCCGGAGATGAAAGACGCGTATTTCGATTCCTCGACAAGGTTGATGGTGCATCCGCCAAAGCCTCCGCCCATGATGCGCGAGCCTGTAACACTGTACTTTTTTGCACAGTCGTTAAGGAAATCCAGCTCTTCGCAGCTGACTTCGTACAGTTTGCTCAGTCCCGCGTGGGTCTCGTACATTTTCTGACCGACGGTAACATAGTCGTCCTTAACCAGCGCGTCGCAGGCGTCGAGCAGACGCTGCACTTCGCCGATCACAAATTCAGCGCGGATATAATCTTCTTCGCATATTTCGCTCTTCACTTCTTCGAGCATTGCGAAACTTGCATCGCGCAGAAATTCTACTTCGGGATGACGTTTGCGGATTGCCGCTGCTGCCGCTTCGCACGATTCGCGGCGACGATTGTAGGGATTGTTGACCAGCTCGTGTTTAACGCATGAGTCAATCAGGACAAGTTTGTAGCCTGCCGGATTGAAAGGCACGTACTGATGTTCGAGAGAGCGGCAGTCCAGACGGATAAGATTTCCCTTCTTTCCGAAAATGGAAGCGAACTGATCCATTATTCCGCATTTCACTCCGACATAGTTATGCTCGGTTGCCTGACCGATTTTTGCAAGTTCGAATTTGTCGATTCCCAGACCGTAAATATCGTCAAGTGCAAAGACAAAGGCGCTTTCGAGGGCAGCCGATGACGAAAGTCCTGCGCCCAGAGGCACGTCTCCGTAAAATGCAGCGTCGAATCCCTTGATTTTTCCACCTCTCTTTTCTATTTCGCGGACTACTCCGAAAATATACTTTGCCCATGGTTGAGCGGGTTTGTCGGCTTCGGACATTCCAAATTCCGACGATTCGTTGTAATCCACCGAAAACACGCGGATTTTATCCGTTCCGTTGGCTTTTATCGCCAGAGTTATACCTTTATCTATAGCTCCGGGCAATACAAAACCGCCGTTGTAATCGGTATGCTCGCCGATAAGATTGATTCTGCCGGGCGAGGAATACACCGCGTCCGGAGCGCCGTAATGTTTCTGAAAAACATCTTTTAGTTGTGCTATATCCATAATTAAATGTACTTTAGTTTTATAATGTTTTAAAAATAATTTCAATTACATGACTGTACGTTTTTCCGGGTCGGAGTATGCAGCTCGGAAAATCTTTAAGATTCGGAGAGTTGGGACTGTATTGAGCTTCAAGACAGAAGGCTTCTCTTTCGCCGTATTTGCTGCCTTTCTTTCCCGCGCGCACGCTTGTCAAAAAGTTTGACGTATATAAATGTACGGTGGGATATGTGCTGCTCATCACCAGCGCTCTTCCCGATTCGGGATCGCAGGCTTCCGCAACAACCTGCAGTTTGCCGTCGTCCACGGTTTTCACAAGAAAACTTTCGTCATAGCCCTTGCCCATCACGAGCTGGTCGTGGTCTTTGTCGATATCCGCGCCAATCGGTTTCGGTGTGCGGAAATCATACGGAGTGCCTTCAACCGGAGCGATTTCCCCGCTTACGATGCAGCCGTCTTTCATCGGAAGAAAATTGTCGGCATGGATTTTCAGCTTTTGATCCAAAATCTTGCCTTCGCCGCGGAGATTGAAATAAGCGTGATTTGTCAGGTTCACCGGAGTGGCTTTGTCCGTTTCGGCTGTAAACTCTATAACGAGCTTGTCGTCATCGTTCCAGCGATAGCGGACGCAGGCTTTCAGTTCGCCCGGAAATCCCTGGTCGCCGTCGGGACTGAGTATCGAAAACCTTACTCCGTCGGGTTCGATTTTGCTGTCCCACACTCTGAAATTGAGACCGTCAGCTCCCCCGTGCAGACAGTTTGGCGCTACATTGGGAGTGATGCTGTATTCCGCGCCGTCGATTACGAAATGCGCGTTTTCAATCCGGTTAGCAAAACGTCCCACGCTTGCGCCGATATAGCATGTATCGGTCAGGTATCCTTCGAGATCGGAAAATCCGAGAAGGACGTCGTCTTTCGTTCCCCTGCTGTCCGGAACAACGGCGGAAACCCATGTCGCACCGTAGTTTGTTACGGCGATGCTGTTTCCGTTTTTGTTTGTAATGGTGAACAGTTCAACTTTTTTGCCTTTTGCTTCACCAAAGTTAATTGCTTTTACTTCCATAAATTATGAGGATAAATGTTTTTTTCAACAAGCTGATTGATTTTGGCTATTACCAGAGGCTTGTCCTCCTTGTATGTAACGCCGAACCATTGCGAATCCGTGTCGAGAACCTTGACGGTGGATATTTTTTCCTGTATAAGATGATTAACCATCAGGGGGATAAAAAACTCCGATTTCAGTTCCTGACCGTGTTCGTCGAGGAATTTTTTGAAGAATGTTTCGGAATGTTGGAAATAGTCCGGAGTGAATCCCCAGATATTCATCGACACCGGGGTATTGTCTTCTATCAGATGCCAGTCTCCGTTTGCGTCCCGGTATTTGATTTCGCCGTCAAGTCTTTCGATATGCGTGCGTTCAACCACGTTTGTGAGATAACCGCTGCTGTCGGTTTGCGAAACTCCGCGCGCCACTGCTCCGCTTTCCGACAGCGTGTTCTGTATGCGGAATCCGACCATTGAATACTGATTGGATTTTCCTTCTACACCCTGCAGAAATTCGCTTATTACCTCAAAGGACTTGCGTCCGTAGAAATCGTCGGCGTTGATAACGCAAAACGGTTCTTTGATAACATCTTTTGCCATCAGCACGGCATGGTTTGTTCCCCAGGGTTTTTCCCTTTCGGGAATCGGCTTATATCCGTCCGGCAAATCGGTTATTTCCTGATAAACAGTTTCAACAGGGATTTTTGTCGCAAAACGCGCACTGGCAAATTCCTTAAAAGCTTCGTCAAAACTATGACGGATAACAAATACGACTTTGCCAAATCCCGCCTGTATAGCGTCGTAAACAGAGTATTCCATGATTGTCTCACCTGAAGGACCAACTCCATCCATTTGTTTAAGTCCTCCATATCTGCTGCCTAAACCTGCAGCAAGCACAAAAAGCGTCGGTTTCATCCGAAAAAAATTTAAAACATTACAATTATTTATACTATAAACCTTAAATTATCAAATTATTAGCATAAACACAAATCAGATAATTCAAGGACGAAGGTAGTAATAATATTTACAAGCTAAAATTTTTTTGGGGGATGTATTTCAAATTTTCACCTGATTTTTTTAACAAAACAACCCTGCTCGGCGCAGTCTCCAGACCAATGTCGTCAAATTAAGGACTGAAAGCCCGATAATCAACAGTATATGGCAACGATGGTCGAGGTCTATGAATTTCGCCATTCAAAGACAAACCGGAACACGGATTCCCGTTGGGATACAAAAAAATATTTTCAAAGAAAATGTTGCAATTTGAAAAAATGCGTTAACTTTGCGGCTTGAAATATTAGATTTTATTAAATGAATAAATTATTTGGCATTACTTTAAGAATCATACTTATTTAGTAATGCCAAATTAATTTAAAAGCAATTGAAACCCGATTCAAAATTATGAAATTGGTAAACATAATTCATAATTAAAAAAATATATTACCTTTGAGCGTTTTTTTAATATATATAAAAACCATAAAGAGCTATTTATGAGTAAGATAAAATTTCATCTTGGGGAAGAAATCCCTCTTGAACTCCACAAAGTGCGGGTGGTTCAAAAATTACATTTAGTGCCTATTGAGCGCAGGTTTGAAGCTATCAAAGAAGCAGGCTATAA
>JAISDR010000101.1 GCA_031264645.1 Prevotellaceae bacterium
GCTCAATGTGAACCGATGCAATTGGTTGCGACTTATTGTCCCAGTTCGGATACTGCCGTTTTATATGCGCCCGAAGGTTTTGCCTCGTATAAATGGCAGAGCGGTGCAACAACCAGAACCGATACTGTGATATACCCTGCGGAAGATCAGGTTTTTTCATGCGAATTGACTTCTGTAACAGGATGTGTTGCAAATTTAAGCGCAATTATGAAAATAACAATTACCAACCTGGACTTTAAGAATGATTCATGTACAAATACAGTATCATTCTCGAATTTAAGTACCGTAAATATCGGAAGTTTAAGCTATGTATGGGATTTTGGCGATGGAACGACTTCTACGGACGTTGATCCTGTTCATGTTTACCCAAGTGCAGGAGAATATGAGGTTACACTTACATCAACCTCCGATCTTGTCGGCTGTGTAACCTCTATTACAAAAAAAATAAATGTAATACTGGATCTGAATATTCAGAATATGTCTGTCTGTGAAGGATCAGCAACTATACTGACAGCTTCAAGTACAGTCGCTGATGCTGTTTTTTCATGGTACAGGGATTCAGGATATACCGATTTAATCCAGCAAAGCAATTCATTACAGACAGACAAACTGTTTGCGGATACGGATTTTTATATTGAAGTATCAAAAGACGAATGTAAAATGCGGGATACCGTTCACATTATGGTCTTACCCCTTCCCGACTTGCATGTAAATGATACTGTCGTGTGTTACAATGAAACAGTTTATCCAAAGGCTTTGAGTTCTGACGCTATATTGTTCCGATGGTATAAAAATCCGGATTATACCGATCTCATAACACAGGAGGCTTCGTTTACAGCATCCGGATTGAAATCGGATACAGTTTTTTATATTGAGGTACTTGGCCTGAATGGATGCATTTCGAGAGATTCTGTTCAGGTAACAGTACATCCTTTGCCGGACTTGACAGTCGCCGATACGGCAGTTTGTTACAATGAATCGATTGTTGCAGCAGCTTCGGCAGATGGAGCTGTAATAACATGGTACAGCGATGCTGCTTATCTGAATCCCATAGTCAGCGCGGCGTCGTTTCAGACAGGCAGTTTATGGACGGATACAACATTTTACGTAAAGGCGGTATCTGTTTATTCCTGTATTTCGACAGGAACGGAACATGTTGAAATATATCCGCTTCCCAATGTAACACTGGACGAAATCACTGTCTGCCATGATTCCACGGCCTTCATATCCGTTTCGAGTACGGATGCAGTCTCGTTAATATGGTACAGGGATGCAAATCATACGGATACCATAATCAAGGCATTTTCGTTTGAAACAGGCAAATTAAAGTCCGATACTGTTTTCTATCTCGAAGCTTTATCCATAAATGATTGCAGTTCACTGTTCAGCCTTAATGTGACTGTACTTCCGCTTCCCGACTTGAATGTGAAAGATACGGCTGTATGTTATGGCGAAACAGTATCAGTTACAGCTTTAAGTTCCGATGCGGCGTCAATCGGATGGTACAGAAATCCGGATTATACCGGACTTATAGTACAGGCGGCTTCATTTACGACGCCCGGCTTGAAATCGGATACTGTCTTTTATGCAGAAGCAATCTCGATAAACGGCTGCATTTCGAGGGATACTTTACGTATAACTGTGAATCCTTTGCCGGATTTGGCAGTCATGGATACAGTTATATGCGCCTATAATGCGACTGTGTTCACTGCGTACAGTAAAGACGCCGCTACGATAAGCTGGTATGACGATATGGCTTATTCCAATAATATAATTCAAGCCTCGTCATACGAAACGGTGTTGACAGCCGATACTGTTTTTTATATCGAAGCCCTGTCAAGCGAAGGATGCAGTACAAGGGATGCAATGAGTATCTCGGTGATTCAAAATCCTTCAGTTGCTGCAATGGAAGACCAGTATTTATGTTATGGAGAAGAAATTACCCTCAGATTATTTGAATCCGACGGTACAGTGAGCTGGAATGTCGATCCGCTAACAGTCAGACCTTTGGTTTCGCAGGAATATGTTGTCGTTGCAAGCCGTCCGCCCTGTCCCGATGTTTCCGATACGGTAAGAGTAACAGTTGGCGATTCCCTGTATATCTTTCCGTCGGAATTGCCTGATTATAGCTCGCACGCGGATTATAACCAGCAAATAAATTCAAATGCACAATCGCCTGTATATACAATAATTTCGGGAAGTTTACCGTTTGGATTGAATCTGTATAATTCGGGAAATTTGTCGGGAACGCCGGATGGCGACGATCAGGTTTCTGTTTTCACAGTGCAGGTTGAAGACAGTGCAGCATGTACTGCCATACGGGAATATGTTCTTGAAAAAGAATTTTTTATGCCGAAACTGTTTACCCCGAATGGCGATGGAATAAACGATGTATTTATGAGAGGACATGAGATTGTTATTTTTGACCGTTTAGGAGTAGAAATTTTCAGAGGAGAAGACGGCTGGGATGGAACATACAAAAATAAACCCGCTCCGCATGATATATATTTCTATATCCTGACTCGCAGGTTGGAAAATGGACAAAAGAAAATGTATTCCGGATATATAGGGATATAATGACTTTTGTCTGATTTTCGATATTTTCCGACTAATTCTTAATCCGGTGTTTCATATTTTCGGACACGAACTCTTTTATTTCCTCCTTATCGGCATAGAGCAAAAACACTTCGATATCCGGGCGCTGTTTGAGGAAGGTCTTTGTTTTTTCCAGACCCATCACCATGAAAGCTGTCGCCAGGGCGTCTGCGGTCATGCAGTCGGAGGCGACTACCGTAACGCTCAGCACGTTTTGTTTAGCCGAGTATCCTGTTTCGGGGTCTATCGTATGCGAGTATTTTTTCCCGTCCTCGATATAGTAGCGTCTGTAGTCGCCGGAAGTTGCGAGCGCCTTGTCCGTAATATTCACAACAGCCTGCAGTGACTGACCCGGAATCAGGTTTCCGTCGAAAGGCTTGTCGATACCAATCCGCCACTCTTTTCCCAGGCGGTTTTTGCCCCTGATAACCGTTTCACCGCCGACTTCCACCAGATAATCGACTATTCCCTGCCGCTCGATAAATCCGGCGACAACATCGGAGCAGTAGCCCTTTGCTATGGCATTGGTATTTATCCTGACATTCGGATTGAGCTTAATCACCTTCCGTCCCTCGACGCGGATTTTATCCATGCCGGTGTACTGCTTCAAACTGTCTATCATCCGGGGTGTTACCCTGACCCTTTCCTTTTCGCCCCAGCCCCATACTTCGAAAAGGGGAGCCGCCGAAATATCGAATGCGCCGCCGGTCTGTTCCGTTACCTCCTCCGCGCACTTGAACATCCTGATAAAATAATCGTCCAGCACGACGTCCTCATTCCTGTTTACCTTCGAGATAATGGAATTTTTCCGGTACAGCGACAGCGAATTTTCGAACCTGTCGAAGATGTTCATGACAGAATCGTGCCAGTCGCGTTTTTTCGCGTCCCTGTAGATAATCTTGAACGACGTTCCCAGGGCGAATCCTGTAATGGTAACATAATTGCCGTTCACAGTCATGTAATCGGGCTGATTCGCCGCCTGCCTGTTCCTGCACGAAACTGTTGTAACTATTAATAATAAACCGATTAAATACTTCATAACATTATTATTCCAGATATTGATTTTCCCATAAAAAAAGACCCTGCGGCGGAACGGACATCCCGGCTTTACTCCTGTCCTTAGCCTCGATTATGCCGGGAAAGTCCGATATTTTTTTCCTGCCCGCATCCATCATTGTGCCGACCATAGCCCTGACCATGTTCCTTAAAAAGCGGTTTGCCGAAATTGTAAACATGTACCCGTCGTCGATTTGCGTCCATTCCGCCTGACAGACCTCGCAGAAATTGCTGCCTGCGTCCGTATGCAGCTTGCTGAAACTTGTATAATCCCTGTTTCCCGTCAGCGATGCGGCGGCTTCGTTCATCAGTTTCAAATCGAGGCTGTACGGGACAAATGTCGAATATTCATTCTTAAAAGGGTCTTTCACCGTGTGTATAAAATACCTGTAAGTGCGTTTCAGCACGTCGAAGCGCGAATGGAATCCCGGATACGTATCGCATATCCCGTTTACGGCAATGTCTTTGGAGAGGATTGTATTCAGTTTCAGTTTCAGATAATTAAAGTCCTCAATCCTGTTCGCGCAGTCGAAATGCGCTGTAAACTGCCGGGCATGCACTCCGGTATCCGTTCTTCCGCAGCCTGTCGTTTCGATATTTTCGCGAAGCACGGTACTCAGGGCTTTATTCAATTCTTCCTGCACAGTAACAGCATTTTCCTGGATTTGCCATCCGTGATAGTCCGTACCCTTGAAAGAGATGTCTATCCTTATGCGCGTCATTTCTATCTGCGTTTCCTGCTGCGTTTTCCGATGATTTTCTGAGCGTCCTCGTTTCCGTTTTCCGCGGCTTTCTGATACCAGTACATTGCCTGCACATCGTCTTCTTCGACGCCCTGACCGGTGAGATAGCAGTTCCCAAGCTCGAGCTGAGCTTCGGCATATTCATTGTCGGCAGCCTTGCGAAGCCATTCCACGCCCTTTTCCGTATCCATCGCGACGCCTTCGCCCTTCAGCAGCATCATGCCCAGTTCGTATTCGGCTCCCCTGCTTTCTTCGCCGGCAGCTTCCGACAGCCACCTGTATGCTTCCGCCAGATTTTTGACCGTTCCCCTTTCGTATTTATAGCACAGTCCCAAACGGAACTTTGCGGCAAGAACATCCCTGTCGGCAGCAATCAGGAAATACTTGAACGCTTCCGAATCGCTGCTTTCCACGCCTATTCCGTAGAGGTAGCACAGTCCGACGCCTTCGGTTATATAATCCCTGTCGGCGGCATACTTGTAGTAAGCAAAAGCTTCGCCGGAATCGGCAGTTTCGTCCCTGCCGTACAGGAAATGGTCGCCCAGAGTAGCCGCGGCATAGACCGAACCGTTGGCGTATGCCTTTTGCAGATATTCAAGACCCTTTTCCATATTTTCCTCAACCATGCCATAATAGTGGTACACGCCCATTTTATACTGAGCGTAGGGATGGTCTCTGTCGGCGGCATAAGCCATGTATTCCATTGCTTTCTGTCCGTCAAACTCAAGACCGCCGTACTCAAGTTCGTACGAGAGACCCATTTCGAGATTCGCATTCAGGTCGCCCTTTTCGGCTGCCTCTGCAAAATACTTCAGCGCTGTTTCCGGATTCTCGGGACGCCCGACAGAGTATTTATACATCCGTCCCAGATTGTACATCGCGTCCAGATTTCCGCCTTCCGCCGCCTGCGTAAAGTGCTCGAAAGCCCTGTCCAGGTCGGTTTCACACGCAATGCCGTTCAGATAATAGTATCCCAGCCTGTTGTGGGCATAGATGTAATTGTCTCCCGCTGCAAGTTTCAGCAGTTCAAAAGCCCGACTGTCGTCCTGCTCCACGCCGGCGCCTTCCTCGTAGCACAGGGCAAGTTCGACTCTGGCATAGTTTGAACCCTTCTCGACTGCCCTGCTGTAGTATTCGACAGCCTTTTCGTTGTCGGCTTCCACCGCAATTCCCGACCTGTAGTACTGTCCAAGCATCTCTATGGCATACAGATGTCCGCGTTCCGCCCCGACGGTGTAATACTTGAAGGCGGTCGGGAAATCCCTTTCTTCCGAAAATTCGGCATTCTGATACCCGTAACCCAGACGGTAGGCGGCGTATCCGTCTCCCTTTTCATTTGCCTCGTCCAGAAGTTCCTTTGCAAGAGGTATGTTTTTGTTTTCTTCGCCGGTCTCGAGCAGAAAGTACGCTTTTTCGGACAGCGCGCGGACATTTTTGTTTTCAATAGCCATGTCAAGATATTTCAAGCCTTTTTCGACGTCCCGTTTCGATTCGTCTTCGTAAAGATATACAAACGCAAGGTTAATCATGGAAGACGTCTTGCTGTACGAAACCGCTTTTTCGTACCATTCTATGGCTGTGTCCAAATTACGGTATTCCTGATTATAAGTATAGAACTGACCGAGGAAATCGGCTGCATTGAGTATATCCCACTCGTAGGCGTCCTTTATCATGAGCAGAGCCTCGTCCTTATCGCCCTCAATTTCGCCGTTCAGGATAAGGGTCGCCTTTTTGTATTTACAGTAAGGAGGGTCGCCCGATTCGATGCCCCTGTCGTAAAACTCGACTGCTTTTGCAAGATTGTTGAGCCTGCTGTAATACAAATCGCCAAGAATGCCCCACAGCTGATTGACGGGTTCCGAGACGGAATTATGCTCCACGACTTTCCGGATGTATGCCTCGACCTCGTCGTCTGCAAGCGAATCGGATTCGGCAAGAAGCAGATAGCTGTCGGCTCTTGCGAAGTTCTTTTCTTTTGACTTCAGCATCAGTTCCATTCCCTTCTCCCTGTCGACTTTCACATAATCCGCTCCACAGTACAGGTGATAGCCATACAGAGCCAGGGCAAGAGGATTGTCTAAATTGACGCCTTTCAGCATGTATTCTTCCG
This sequence comes from Prevotellaceae bacterium, assembly GCA_031264645.1. Lineage (GTDB taxonomy): Bacteria > Bacteroidota > Bacteroidia > Bacteroidales > UBA932 > JAIRLF01. The sequence goes on from JAISDR010000101.1 coordinate 6,505, forward strand.
CTTTTGCGCAATCGCTATACGGGAAACGTGCATTGTCGTAAATGCTGCTCAGTTCCACCCATGCTTCGGCAATTCCGGCTTCGGCGAGCTTTTTGTTGAAGTCCACAAGCTGCGCAAACCAGTCGGCATAATCCTGACCGTCGAGATTTATTCCCGCATGGAGTTCTCTTCCCTGCAGGAACATTTTATGCCTCAGCTTCAGTATGTTTTCATCCATTTTGCCTGCGTCCGCGGCGGCTTCGCATACAGCCATCGCTTCGAACCATTTATCGGGTGCGTTTAAATCGCCGAGCAGTTTAATTGATTCTCCGGAGAGTGATTCAGGGTTTTGTTTTTTCTCAGTTAACAGCTTCAAATATTTATCTTTAAATTCCATATATATATTGTTTTTAAATTCTGTTTTTATCCTATCTGGCTGATTTGTTCAAGGGTACTTTTGTCAAGCAGCTTGATTTTCCGTCCGTCAAGTTCCACTAAATTTTCGAGACTGAACGCCGACAGGGTTCTTATTGCGTTGGATGTTGTCATGTTCGACAGGTTGGCAAGGTCTTCCCTCGACAGTTTGACTTTCAGCGTCTGGAAATCGTCTTCCATGCCGTATGTATTTTCGAGGAAGAGCAGCGCTTCGGCAAGCCTGCCCCTGATGTGTTTCTGCGTCAGGGTGATTGTTTTTGCATGGACAAACCCCAGCTCTCTTGCAAGCATCTTCATTATGTCAAACACAAGGTTGTGGTTTTTCTTCATGATTCCGAAAATTGCTTCCTTTTCTATCCTGCAAATAACGGAATCCTGAATGGTCTGCGCCGAGACGTTGTAGTTTTCTTCCCCGAACAGCGCCCTGTAGCCCAGCAGTTCCACGGAATTGACCATGCGCGCTATCCAGTCCCGCCCGGCAATTCCTTCCTTGTACACCTTCACCTGTCCCGACACAAGACATACCAGATGATTCGGCGTCTCCCCTTCCCTGAAGACCATTCTGTCTTTCGGATAAAACAGGCAGGACGAATGCATCGCAACCAGCTCCCTGTCCTTGGGAGTAAGATGCTTGAGTATCGTATAAACTGTTTCAAGGCTTTTTTCAATGTCAATTTCCCGATTTGTTTTCATCTGCAATTTATTTTTCTCAATAGATTCTTTAATTATTTCAGAAAAGACGGGGATAATCCTCTTCCGCCTTTTGTAATATCGTCGCAATTATTGCCTCCCTGAAAAACTTCGACTTGTTCTTAATCTTGTATTTGGAGACGAATTGCCCGATAACTCTAAATTCCTTCTCGTTGAAGGATACCGTGTGTTTATGCAGCCTCCGGGGCTTTTGTTCCAAGTTCTTTTTCATCACAAACTCATTCTTCGCAGTCAATAATTTTTGCAAATGTAAACCTTTTTTTAATACGAGATTCTAAAAAATGTTTAATAACATAAACTTTTTTTTAAAAGAAATATATGTCGTGAAAAACCAGACTGTTAACAAACCGACTGTATCAATGTAAAAATCCCGCGTTTCCTGCGTTTTGTTGAAAAATCCGAAGACAGTTTCCTGTAAAGACGGAGAAAAAGCGCCAGAAAAAAAGCAACGAACGCCATGCCATACATGGATACCGCTGCAAAACAAACGTTCATTGAAAAAATAATCACGTTCCGTTTTTGTGTATTTATGCTCGTCCAAAAAACTTCATTTCTGCCTGATTTGAATAACAAAACAAGCTTTCATATAACAGCCCGAGAATGTGCTAATAATAATCCCGAAGGGATGTCATTATTATAGCAGACAACAATCAACACCGGCTAAACTCCGACAGGGGTGACATTATAAAACGACGA
>JAISDR010000234.1 GCA_031264645.1 Prevotellaceae bacterium
GCGGAGTTTCATTTCCCTGAAATTGAAAAAGCGTCCGGCAACGTCTTTCCGCAATTCCGCATTTTTGGAAATCAGCGCATACGCCACCGCTGCCGGAGCCAGCAATCCGGCAAACGCCATGACGCTGGCTATATCCAGATACTTTCCCTGATAAGGTGTAATATGGCTCACATATCCCGCCCCAAACCAGAACAGCCACGGTATAAGGACAGACAGGCTGTAAAACAGCGTCGCATGACGGTAGTCGCCGATGATGGAATTTACTTTTACGGTGTTCATGTCACTTTATTTATTTAAGGGCAAAAGTAAGTCATCGGGGAAAGCGGTTTTAAAATATGAGACGAAATGGCCTGTTTTAGCGACAGAACACCGTTTTTTGTAGCCAAATCAACGATTCCTTTGATAAGTCGCCTTCAATCTTTGTGGGCTGCAAACAATCAATTATTTATACTGAAATACCGGATTACAAGGCTGGAGCCTTGCTTTTAACGCGACGTAGCGAAGACGCTACGCCGAGCAGAGTTTTGTATATCTTCCAAACATTACTCTGCATTATTTACTGATTATATTGAATTTCGTTTAAACCATTACACGCTATCCCTAAAACACGATAAACAGTTCGGGATCTACCGGAATACCGTTGAGCCACAATTCAAAGTGGAGATGCGGCCCGTATGTCAGTTCGCCCGAATTGCCCATAATGGCAATCACATCGCCGGCTTTCACCTTGCTTCCCTGTTTTTTAAGCAGTTTGGCATTATGCTTGTACACCGAGAGGACGCCGTCACTGTGCTGAATCAGCACAGTATTTCCAGTTTCGAGCATCCATTCCGACACGATTACCGTTCCGTCGAGCGTAGCGACCACCACATCGTTTGGCGAGGACACAATGTCGATGCCGAGGTGGTTTTCGCCGACATTGAATCTCGAAGTAATCCTGCCCCTGAGCGGCGTCATGGGATGCATTTCCGAAATGTTCTTATTCTTTCCGCGAACATTGTCGCTGAAATACACCCGTTCCTCCCGTTCAATCCGTTCGCGGAACACGGAATCCTGGTGCGACCTGACATCGGTAAACGTTCTGCTGGCGACATTCGAATCGGGCGGATTCTGGACAATAATAGTACTGTTACCCGAAAGCGCTCTTACCGCATTGTCCCAGTAATGAACCCATCCGGAGACTTCGTTTTCCAGCGAATCAATTTTCAGCACATTATTCTGCATCACTCTTCGGGTCTCCTTGTCGGGATATCCGGGAATAAATTCCCTCATCGGGGTAAAGGCAATAAAAAAAGTATTCAGCCCCACCAGCAGGAATATCGAAATAATCAGCACAGTCAGCACCTCCCTGCCTTTCAGACGGAAGTGAAGAATCTGCTCGTAAGTAGTATCATTGTAAATGCCCAAGCGGTATTTATCCTTTAGATTCAGGCGTGTAATGTTGTGTTTCGTTTTCTTGTCACTCATCTCGTAAATTTAATATAAGTATTTATCGTGCGTTTTCTGTCGGCAGTCACGGAGCACGAAAACCCGTACCTGCCAAAGATACTGCAAATATCATCCGTTGAAAAGAAGTTCAGGCGGCTATCCGCCCTGTTGAACTTAAAGACCTTTATCGACAGGAATTCCGTCATCCTGTTGAATCCGTGTTCACCGGCGTCGGCGTCCCTGATGATAACCGCGCCGCCGGGGTTAAGTTTTTCCGACATCTGTCGAGCCGTGTTCTCAATATCTTCGGGCTTCAGGTAGTGCAGCACATCGCTGAAAATAAAACAGTCGGCATGTTCAAAGTCATACCCTGCAATATCGGCGCGGATAAACTTCACCCTGTCCGTTCCGGCAAGGCAACTTGCCGCGCACTCTATTTTGTCGCCGTCGTAATCAATAGCCGTAACCGTTCGCTTAGCCGACTTTATCGACAGAATGTACGGCAGAAAACCGTATCCGCAGCCCGCGTCCACAATTTTTCCCTCCTTCGGAACGAGCCTGTCAAAAACGCTGTAAGCGTCCTCGATTTTCAGCTTTATCCGCAGATACCATTCCAGCACGGGACTGCTGTACATAAATGCGTCCTTCACTCTTCGGATACAATACCGGGCGTCGGCCACCTCCTCGCCGAGTTTCGGATACTCTTTCCTGTAAAATGCCTGTACCGCAGCAGTTCTTTCCCTGTAGCCGTAGCCGTATCCATGTTCGGACGGTTTGCCGGCGGGCGGAATACGGGTGTAAAACTTCAGCGTAATCTGGTTAGGATACACGGCAAACGAACCTCTGTGCAGAGTTTCGTGATTGTTTTGCAGCATAATCGGGAGAATGTCGGCTTCAAGCTGTTCTGCCAGAAAAAAAGCGCCCTTGCGGAAACGTCTGATCGCCGAGCCGTCGGTTCGCGAGCCTTCGGGAAAAATCACTATCGAGTAGCCGGCGTCCAGCGTGCTGCGGTAAGTTTCGGGCGAATCCATCCCTCCCGAAAGGGAATGGAATCCGGCGTACCTCACAAACAGACCCATGACCGGCGATTTCCATACCCAGTCCTTCACTGCAAACACTATTTTCGGCGACAGCGCAAGGATTTGAAGAATATCGATCATCGACAGATGGTTGGAGATG
>JAISDR010000238.1 GCA_031264645.1 Prevotellaceae bacterium
AAAGCATTCAGGATAAGGAAGCCGGTAAAATGTACGCCTACAGCGACGAACCGGGAGAATGGAGCGTGAAACTGTATAAAAAACTTCAGGCAATCCAGCTCGGCGACGAAGAAGATAAATATGGCTGGGTAACTGTATTGTAGATAAAGTTATAATTATGAAAACGGGTTCGTAATTAATTGAGATATTTTGATTTTATTTTCATATAGCGCTTTTCCGATTATGACGCCCTCGCAGCCGGCATTCTCTAAGGCAGCAATATCGTCAATACAGGAAACGCCTCCGCTTGCTATCAGATTTACAGATGTCTCTTTCAGAATGTCGCGGTAAAGTTCCGTCGCAGGACCCTGTAGCATCCCGTCTCTGCCTATATCGGTACAGATAACGTATTTAATTCCATTCGTTTCATGCTGTTTGATGAAATCCACAACATCCAGGGAAGAACTTTGCATCCATCCGTGTGTGGATATTTGACGGTTCATTGCGTCGGCTCCGAGAATAATTTTTCCGGCTCCGTAGTCCGAAAGCCATTTGAGGAATATCTCCGGATTTTTAACTGCAATACTTCCCGCAGTTATCTGGCTGGCGCCACATTCGAAAGCTGTTTTCAGGTCGCTGTCGCTTTTCAGCCCGCCGCCGAAATCGACAGCGAGGGATGTGCGGCTTGTTATTTGCTCTAAAACCCTGTGATTCACTATATGATTCGATTTTGCGCCGTCCAGGTCTACAAGGTGAAGATATTTTATACCCGCGTTTTCAAATTCCTTTGCTACGTCCAGCGGGTTTTCGCTGTATATTTTTTTTGTCGAGTAATCGCCTTTTGTCAGGCGCACGCATTTGCCTTCGATAATGTCGATTGCAGGTATTATTCTCATAACTCAAGAAAATTTTTCAATACCTGTTCTCCAATCGAAGCCGACTTTTCGGGATGAAACTGGGTGGCGTAGAAATTGTTTTTACTGACTGCCGCCGCAAACGGGATTATATAGTCGCATACGGCAATGGTTTCCGGACAAATTTCGGCATAGTAGCTGTGTACAAAATAAAAATCATGTTCAGGAGTTATTCCCTTGAATAAGGGCGATTTAATATTCGTGAGACTGTTCCATCCCATGTGGGGAACAATGCCTGAGGGAGGAAACAGTTTCACCTGCGTATCAAATATTCCAAGACATTCGGCGTCTCCTTCTTCGGACGATTTGCACATCAGCTGCAAGCCGAGACATATCCCCAGCACAGGCTGTTTCAGCGAAGGTATCAGCGCATGCAGGTTCTCACTGCGCAAATATTTCATTGCCGAACTTGCCTCGCCGACTCCCGGGACAATTACCTTTTCGGCGGAAAGGATTTCGTCCCTGTCGCCCGTTATCCTGCAGTCGCAGCCCAGCCTGTCGAGCGCGTTTTTCACCGACGCCGTATTGCCGGCGTTGTATTTTACAATTGCTATCATATACTTCCTTTTGTACTTGGTATGTCGAAATTCTCTGTTTGCCGCACGGCATATTTCACCGCTTTGGCGAAAGCCTTAAAGACGCCCTCGATTTTGTGATGTTCATTTTCGCCTTCGGCTTTGATATTAAGATTGCATTTGGCATTGTCGGAAAACGATTTGAAGAAGTGCATAAACATTTCGGTTGGCGCTTCTCCGATTTTCTCCCGCCTGAATTCTGCCTCCCAGACAAGCCAGGGACGTCCGCCGAAATCAACTGCAACCTGAGCCAGACAGTCATCCATCGGAAGACAGAATCCGTAACGTTCAATGCCTTTCCTGCTGCCCAGCGCTTCCAGAAACGCCGTCCCCAGAGCAATGCCCGTGTCTTCAATCGTGTGATGTTCGTCGATATGCAAATCGCCCTTTACACTGATATCCAAATCCATATTCCCGTGTTTCGCTATCTGTTCAAGCATGTGGTCGAAAAAGCCCAAGCCTGTGGAAATACTGCTTTTGCCCCTGCCGTCGATATTGAGACTTATCTCGATATCTGTCTCCGAGGTTTTTCTGGAAACACGGGCGCTGCGGGGTATTTTTTTCAGATACGAATAGATTTCACTCCATTTTTCAGTAGTATAATCGGCGTCGGGACAGGGATTCCCGCTTATCAGAATAGATTTTGCTCCAAGATTTTTAGCAAGTTCGACGTCCGTCAGCCGGTCGCCTATCACGTAAGAGTTTTTCAGGTCGTACGCTCCGTATATATATTTGTGCAGCATGCCCGTGCCCGGTTTGCGGGTGGGCAGGTTCTCGTGTGGAAAACTTTTGTCGATATATATATCGGCAAATCTGATTCCTTCGTTTTCAAAAGCGCGGATAATTTTGTTGTGTACGGGCAAAAAGTCGTCTTCGGGAAACGATTCCGTACCCAAACCGTCCTGATTTGTAACCATCACAAGTTCATAATCAAGTTCTTTTGCTATCTTCGAAAGGTTTTGGAAAACGCCGGGGTAAAACTCAAGCTTTTCGAAACTGTCAAGCTGTTCATCCGCAGGTTCAAGTACCAAAGTTCCGTC
>JAISDR010000239.1 GCA_031264645.1 Prevotellaceae bacterium
TACCGGTCTTTTGGGGAACGTCCCGTGAAAACGCCCGTTTTTACCGAAACAGAGCCGGTTGAGGTCAGTTCTCCTTTTTCAAATCCTTCATTGGCAGGATCTGTTTCAGCTTTGAAAAACTGTTCATAAGCAGGATTGTGCACAATTTCGATATTGCCGCTAATTCCATACTTTGTCAAATCTACTTTAGCCATTTTTTAATTTATTCTTTTAAACATTTATATTCTCAAATTCCTGTAAACAAAAATTTCGGCAAAGTTAAATAATATTCTTTTAGTAAGGAACAAAAAAATTTAACGGTTTGTAATACATGCAGATTAGAGTGCGAAAGGATTACGATTGTTGATATGTTTAGGTGAAATTCCCCTTATCTGCCCGGCAAATTCAAAATTACAGAGGCGCCTGTTTTTGAGAATTTGTCTTTAATCATTTCGAACAGACTCCGTCTGACTTGCAGTTCGATACGGCATATCATTTCAAATTCCTGTTTCACTGTTTCGAGATGTTCATCCTTGATGATTTTCATGACCTCATTCATCGCCAAATAATTAAATTCGACAAAGAACCCGACTTTGTCCTCCTTTTCTATTATTTCGGCATTTTGTATGGAATCGGCTGTTGCCGAACGGTATGCATTGATCAGTCCGGGTACGCCAAGTTTGACGCCTCCGAAATACCGGACTACGAATACAACGATATTTGTCAGATTGTTGGAAAGCAACTGTCCCAGTATAGGTTTTCCTGCGGAGCCGGAAGGTTCGCCGTCGTCCACAGCCCTCCACAATTCTCCCGTAAGTCCCAGACGGTAAGCATAACAGTGATGTTTAGCGTCGTAGTATTTCTTTTTCAGTTCGAGAAGATGCAGTTTCACCTCATTTTCGGAACAGACGGGACAGGCAAATGCAATGAAGCGGCTTCCCTTTTCTTTGTACAAGCCTTCCGATAACGAAGATATTGTGCGATATCTGTCAAGCATTGAGGTTTCTTTATTCGCAATTTTTGACTGCTACAATCCTGTTTCGTCCTTGATATCTCCCGGAGGAAATACCGGAAACATATTCTCCCTCATCCAGGTATTTGCTTCTACCGGAGTCATTTTCCAGCCCGAATTGCAGGTCGAAACGATTTCGATAAAAGAAGTTCCCTTTTTCAGCTTCTGGCTTTTGAATGCCTTTATCATTGATTTTTTGGCTTTTCGTTCGGCAGCCGGAGTATCGACGGACTGTCGCGTTGCATAGACCACTCCCGGCAGCAAAGCCAGCATCTCGGTGATTTTCATCGGGAATCCGGATGATATGTGCGACCTGCCTTTGGGAGTCGTTGCGGTTTTCATACCTTCGAGGGTTGTCGGCGCCATCTGTCCGCCGGTCATGCCGTAAATGGCATTGTTCACGAAAATAACCGTAACATTATCGCCCCTGTTGCATACATGAACTATTTCGCCCGTGCCGATCGAAGCCAAATCGCCGTCGCCCTGGTATGTAAACACATACTTGTCGGGGTAAAGCCTTTTTATTGCCGTCGCCAGCGCCGGAGCACGTCCGTGGGCGGCTTCCTGCCAGTCGATATCAATGTAGTCGTAAGCGAGTACGGCGCATCCAACGGGAGAAATTCCGATGACCTGTTCCTGAATATTCAGTTCGTCGATTGTTTCGGCGATAATCTTGTGTATAGTCCCGTGGCTGCAGCCCGGACAATAGTGCATCTCCTTGTCGAGAAGCAATTTGGATTTGGCATATACTTTGTTTTCAGGCTTTATTATATCAGATATATTCATGTTCAAATATTTATCGTAACCATACTTTTTTATGTCCCTGGACGTCTGCCGATTCAAACGTTCCCTTTTCAATATTCCTGATCAGTGTCAGGACGTCTTCGGGAGAAGGCAGCATCCCTCCCGTTCTTCCATGAAAATACAGTGGAACTCTGCGTCTTACAGCCAGGGAAACATCCTCGGTCATTTGTCCTGCGCTCATTTCCACAACCAGAATGCCTTTCACCTGCGGCACAATTTTTTCAATGACCTCATAAGGATAGGGAAAAAGGGTTACGGGTCTTATTAATCCGACTTTAATTCCCTCGTCACGGGCAAGTTCCATTGCCTTTTGACTTACCCGCGCCGATAATCCGTATGCGACCAGGAGATATTCGGCGTCTTCGCACAGCAGCGATTCGTACCGTACTTCATTACGCTCTATTTCAGCATATTTTTCCTGCAGTTTCAGGTTGAACTGTTCCTGCCTGTGCGGGTCTAAATCCAGCGAAGTAACGATATTGCGTTTTCTGTCGGGGGTTTTGCCCGTTGAAGCCCAGTCGCCGTGAAGCTTCACGATCTCTTCGTCAGTCCATCTTGGCTTGACGGGACTGAGTTCCACTTTTTCCATCATTTGACCTATAACGCCATCGGACAGAATGACAACCGGAGTTTTATACTTGAAAGCCAGATCGAAACTCAGCTCTACAAAATCGTTCATTTCCTGAACCGAAGCAGGCGCAAGGATTATGGTCTTGTAATCGCCATGCCCTCCTCCCTTAACTATCTGGAAATAATCCGACTGGGCGGGCTGTATTGTTCCGAGTCCCGGTCCTCCCCTCATAATATCCACAATGACGCAGGGCAATTCCGCGCCTGCAATATAGGATATTCCTTCGGTCATCAGGCTTATGCCGGGGCTTGACGACGAGGTCATCACTTTTTTCCCGCAACCGGCTCCGCCATACAGCATGTTTATTGCCGCGACTTCGCTCTCTGCCTGTAAAACAATCATTCCCGTATCCGTTTCGGGATCTTTTTCCATCAATGTCTCCAGTATTTCCGACTGGGGAGTGATCGGATAACCAAAATATCCATCACATCCGCAACGAATTGCAGCTATGGCAATAGCCTCGTTTCCCTTTAACAGTATTTTCTCAGCCATTACTCTCTAATTTACTGTTTATAAATATTTTTTCTCTCATATCTTTACTCTGTATACTGTTATAACCGTATCGGGACAAACGGCAGCACAGTTGGTACATCCCGTACATTTTTCGGGATCGTCCATGTATGAATAATTGTATCCTTTTCCATTTACCGACTTGGATAAAACTATAGCCCCCGTAGGACAATTCACTATGCAAACGCCACAGCCCTTGCACAGTTCCACATCAACTTCAATAGCGCCTCTTACTGCCATAATATCATTCTATTCCAATTTTTAACATCTCTAAACACATATTTTGCACGCGCAAAGGTAAGAGAATTTATTTAATTGAAAATTGAAACTTCAGAACTCCTGACCTCTCGCAACTTAAAATGTCGCGATATAAAAAAAGAGGTCAACTTAGTACCCGGGAACACCGTATTAGTTTGTTTGTCATTCAGTCAGTTTATTTTTCGGCAATTACTAAACGCGATGCTAGACAATGTCACGCATCGCGCTTCTATGTATCTAAGAAAGCGCTGCTCACAAAGATATTTACGGTTCGCCATGTATCATCTTATTTCAATTTGTCAATCTCTTTTCGCTCTTTCAGTATCACCATCACCTCATCTATCTGTTTCCTGTAATCATATACCGTATCCGTATTTCCGATGTATACATACAACTTGTCAAGCTCAATGAGCGAGTTGGATTCTTCCTGTCCGTC
>JAISDR010000272.1 GCA_031264645.1 Prevotellaceae bacterium
TCCCGAAACAGACAGCATGATTCCAATTAGCAGAATTACTGTTGATAGATTTTTTTTCTTATTCATATTTATATAACAACATTGCGGGCGCAAAATTAGATATTTTTTTCGAATTACAAACGGTGATTTTTTTATGATCCTGACTGACGGCGTATCCGTAGAGCGGGGTGTTAAAATTGCGCGTCATTCAGTCTGTTATCCGGAAGACGGCAAGATTTCCCTTATGGTCGGAGGGCCATACGCCTTTTGGCAGAATAAACTCGTCTTGAGACGTCTCGGGGCTGATTTTTCCATAGCAGACAGATTCTGCCGGTCCCACTATTCGGGCTTCCATCAAGTTCACGCCCGCTTGCGGATGATAGTAGATGAAGTCAATCCTGTCGCGTTCGTCGGCTTCGGAGGCAAAATGGAGGCTTTTCAAGTTTGCCGCCACGTTTCCTGCGGGATAGGTAAATCCGGGATGCGTTACCGCATTGGGATAAAACCGGCGGTAGGAATCAACATAACCCGCCTTCTGCAGCAATATGGAGACGTCCCAGTTGACGACAGCTCCGCGATGATCCCGCAAGTCTTTGGTATCCTGCTGCCAGTCCAGATGCGAAGGCTCATTGAGATCGCCTCCGACAATGACGATGTGTCCCTTTGCTATTTCGCTCTTTGCGTCCTCGATAAACCCTTTGATACTTTCGTCGCGCAATGCCACGCGGTTGGCGGCAAGTATGGCATCCGCATCTGAAACGGGCGCATCAATTTTACTCCAGCTGATTTCGCTGTATCCGCGCGGCAGGTATGGCGCATAATATCTGTGATCCAGATGGGATGAATAAACCGTCGCCGTCCGCCCGTTTACAGTCAGTTGCGCTTTAAGTATCGGTCTTGATCGTTCTTCCGAAGGGAAAAACAGCGATGTATTTTCCAGTGCATATTTGGACAAAATCCCGACGCCTGCACGCTGACCGTCGTTAAAATAGATTTTCCCCCGCTTTTTCAGTTCGTCAACAAGCCATGCGGTGAACGGCTTTTCGTTTCCCGAATTTAATTCGCACAACAGTACCACGTCCGCATCCGTCTGTTCTACAATATCTACAACGCCATCAGGCGCTCCCGGCACATTTCGCGCCTCCATCCATATATTCAGTTGCAAGACCTTCAGTTCCGTTCCCCTGTTTTTCGAGCACGAGCCGGAAAAGACGGCAAACAGCAATAGATAAAACAATGTTCTGTACGGTTTCATTTTTACTTATTTATTTAATTATTTCACAAGATTCAACGGATATTTGAGGTTTTCGTAGTGTATAAGCCTGCCTCTGACCTTGCCCACAATGATCGGAGATTCAAGTTCCAGGGGGACATGGTTTTTATCGTCCGATATCCAGAGGATGATTTTTTCGTCGCCCTTGAAGACCGAGCCGGCAATCACCTCGACAGCAAATTTCAGGCAATTGGCTTTGGCTTTCAGGGCTTTTATCTTTCTCTGCTCTTTTCCCAGATACCGGCATTTGATGCTAAAAATATCATCGTCAAGCACGATCGACAGGGTATAAACCCTGTTCAGATAGGCGTCGCTAAAATCGAGGTTTCTAAGATAATAAAAATACGTTATCACATCCAGAGTACAGTCCTCCAAATCCAGTTCAAATTTTCTCTGTTCATTCTGCCTTCTTTCTATGACAACATCTATCTTATTGTTTTCCCAGTTGAAGTTATAAGTATTTTTGATGGAATAGCCGCCCTCGTTTATGTCGCGGTGAAAATATACCGACTTTATGTCGGGGACAGTAAACTTGGATTCGTAAAAATCTCTTACCTTGAAAAACTTGTCATAGAACTTGTACGTTTTAGCCTCGGCAACTATGTGGTATTCCACCGGATATGACCTGGTTCTGTTTGCTTTCAAAAACACTTCGCCCACATCCATGAATATCGGTCCCCAGGAATATGAAGCGGCATACGTCAAAGTTTCGCGGCTGTTGAATGCCAAATCCGACTCGCTGACATTTAGCTTGCAAAATCCCTGCGCCATGCCTTCCGTGAAAGTCAATAACAGAAATATGAGGGAAAAAAGAACTGTCCATTTCCCTCTTGCAATCTTCAATTTGTCTGGCTTACCGTTGATTAATAAATATTTCATAAAAAAAATCATATTAAAAATAGACCGTAAAAGTAAAATAAAAAATGTAATCCGAGTCAGTGATTTGAATTAACAGGATTAACCGAATCTGAATCCCGTTTAAATCTTCGTTTAAGTCTTACAATTACGCTTTTCGTAAGTAACACATTAAGAGACTATTTTCTGACCGGAAGATGTTCGTCATTGCGAATAAACGTTTCGTGCCTAAACTAAGAGCGAAATGACGCTTACTCAGGACATAACAACAGTCGTCATCATAAAGCGAAGCAAACCGTCGCTGTCCCGTCATTGCGAATAACCGTTTCGTGCCGCAACTAAGAGCGAAATGACGCTTAATCAGGACATAATGTCATTTTTTTCGTGCAGTATGATTTTGTGCATCTTGCAGC
>JAISDR010000305.1 GCA_031264645.1 Prevotellaceae bacterium
TTTCCCAAACTCACGGACATGCAGCTACACCGTTTCGAGCAGTTACAGGGTCTTTATTCTCAATGGAATGAGCGTATAAATGTTGTTTCCCGAAAAGATATTGAGCATTTATACACAAGACATGTTCTACATTCCCTGTCTATTGCCAGGATTTTCTCATTCCTGTCCGGTGCGGATATTCTGGATGTGGGTACCGGCGGCGGATTTCCGGTTGTCCCTCTGGCGATTATGTTTCCCGAAACGAATTTTACCGCCATAGACTCTGTCGGGAAGAAGATTAAAGTTCTCGAAGATGTAATTAAGAATCTGAAATTGACAAATATCAATGCTAAACAGGAAAGAGCGGAAAATATTAGCGGAAAATTCGACTTCGTAACCGGCAGAGCTGTAACAAATTTACCCGATTTTGTAGGCTGGGTGAGGAAAAATATAAATCCCGCAATGATTCACGATTTTCCAAATGGAATTATTTGTCTCAAAGGAGGAGATTTAAGCGATGAAATACAAAATACCGTCAAAAAATACTCTTTGTCCCCTTCACAAATAATTGAATACCATATTTCTGATTTCTTTGAAGAAAACTTTTTCGAAACAAAAAAAATCATATATATTCAAGGAATTTAGGGTGAGATTCAGAATTACAGTATAGGCGTAAGCAATCGTGCCATTCCTTCTTCGGCGTGTTTGTACCACGGGCGGTTTTCCCATTTTTCGGGGTTCACGGGTTTGCTGTTGTTCTGGATATCTATCTGGAAAGATGTTTCCAGTTCGCGGGTTAGCTGTTCGTCGTAGATGATAGCCATCACTTCGAAATTATGTTCGAAACTGCGCATGTCGATATTTGCCGAGCCTACTGCCGACAAATGACCGTCGGCGGTGATGAATTTCGAGTGCGTAAATCCTTTGCTGTAGAGATATACCTTCACGCCGGCGTCCATCAGTTCGCCGAGGTACGACAGCGTGCTCCAGTAGACGAGGTGCGAATCGCTCTTTTCGGGCAGCATCAGGCGCACGTCCACTCCGCTCAGGGAGGCTGTTTTGATGGCAGTCAGCACGCCCTCGTTGGGAGTAAAGTACGGAGTTGAGATATAGATATGATGCTTGGCGCTGTTGATTACCGAAAAATAAGCCTGCATGATGCTTGCCCAGTCGCTGTCGGGTCCCGAAGTAACAATCTGTATCAGTACCTGATTGCTTACAGTGTTATCGGGAAAGTACAGATTATATTTCCGCAGCAAAATCTCATGGGACACGAAATACCAGTCGACCATGAAAATCGCCTGAAGCGACTGCACCGACTCCCCTTCTATCTTCATGTGAGTATCCGCCCAGTAGCCGAAAACGCCTCCGGTGATGTACCTGTCGGCGATGTTTATCCCGCCCATGAACGCGATTTTCCCGTCAACGACAAGGATTTTGCGATGATTGCGGTAGTTCATTTTGCTCGACAGGAACGGCAGATGCACTCTCATGAACGGCTTGATCTTCCCGTTAGCCCGTCGAATTTCCCTGATATACCTTTTGGAAAGACCCCAGCTTCCCACATCGTCGTAAATGACGCGCACACTGACCCCTTCGCGGGCTTTGCGTATCAGGATATCCTTGATTTCGTTGCCGATCACGTCGTCCTCGATTATGTAGAACTCCATGTGGATATGGTCTTTAGCCGAGAGCAGAGCCTTCTTTATCGCGTCGAAGGTTTTTACCCCGGTATGATACATTTCCACGGTATTGTGTTCGGTGATAATCGCCTTGCTGTTATTCAGCAGCAGGGTCATGATGTTTTTAAATCCGGCTTTTTCGGGATAATCTTCGAATATCTCGCTTTTGCGCAGCATCAGCACCTGCCGTCTGGTCAGGCGGTCGAGATATTTCAAGTCTTTCAGGGCTTTACGGTTGAATATTTTTGTCTTACGGTAATTCTGTCCAAAGAATATATACAGGACAAGACCTATCACAGGGAGGAAGTAAAGCACTACGATCCACATCATTGTACGAATCGGGTCGCGCTTGGTGTGATTGCGTATTATGACCGCGGAAACAATAATCACGACAACATAATGTACAATCGTAAACAGCAGCCACACATTTTCGTTTATATAATTCATCATAACAGATCCAGATAGCTAAGTACAAGAATTAAAGCCATGAATAGCAAGGCAAATAAAACATAATGTTGAATCTTTCCCGTTTGAAATATGGCAAGTTTCGAAAGCTTGTCATCAATTCCGGTTAAAAACCTGTCCGTTAAACGCTTTTTAAATGCCGATTGTTCACTCGCATATTTGCGCCCGGCGGGAAACAGCTCGTCCTCCCCGATGGGTTCCATCATGCTTCCGGCATTTTTCGAGGGTATCAGGAGTTTTTCCAGATTGTTTGAAAAAGATGAAGCCGTGTATTGCAGCCTTGGAGTCGGCGAGGCGTATCCGCAGCCCCATGTCGGAGCCTGTACGACAGTTCTTTTCGACAGGACGCGCTTCCGCAGCCGCCACAGTACGACAACCAGAAGAACAAGAGACGCGGACACAATGCAAATGTTCCGGATCGACGGCTTAAAAAGAAAGTAAACAATATTTTCCGCATGAAATACCTCTTTTGTGACGTCGGATATGAGGTTCAGAACCGTAAACGGGAAAAACGCCACAAGCAGCATCATCGACAGCGGCAGCAGCAGCGGCAAGACCATGGATTTATGCTCCCCCGCGCCGGCATGTTCCGGAGTACGGCTGTTGCCAAGAAACGAAATCCCGAAAGCTTTGGTAAATGTAATGATCGACAGCCCTCCCGTCAAAACCAGAGCCAGCACGACAAACAGCAGCAGAAACGCCTTCTCGGGCTCGATATTGCTTAACAGAGAGAATATTCCGTCGTACATGATAAACTCCGAGATAAACCCGTTCAGGGGAGGCAGGGCGCAGATTGCAATCGCCCCGGTCAGGAAAAATGCAGCCGTATACGGCATTGTGCGCATCGCTCCGCCCATCCTGTCCATTATTTGCGTATGCCTTGACTTGCACAGCGTTCCGGCGCTGAAAAACAGCATGGATTTGAACATCGAATGATTAAAGACGTGCAGCAGCGCGCCGGCATATCCCGCAAAACACAGCGCCGGCTCGTTCCAGTAAGCGCCCATGATTCCAATCCCGACGCCGAGACCGATTATGCCCGTGTTTTCGATGCTCGAGCAGGCAAGCAGCTTTTTGATGTCCTTCTGCCGGCTCGCCTTGAATATCCCGTACACTCCCGTTATTCCCGAGACCGACAGGACGATGAGGGCAATGATAAACAGGTCGGACTGCAGGCAGCTTACAATCCTCAACAGTCCGTAGACGCCCGTCTTGATGACCGCCCCCGACATGAACCCGCTGACGTTGCCCGGCGCCGAGGGATGAACGTCGACAAGCCAGGAATGAAGAGGCACAAACCCGGCTTTCATGCCAAATCCGATAAGGAAAAGTATGAACAGGGGACAGTTCGCGTTTCGTGAAAAGTAGTCGGCGACAGCGTCAAATCCACTGTAATTGCTTGAGTTCCCGGCAATCGAAAACGCCGTCAGAAGAACAAACAGGCAGATATGCATCTGTACAAGATAGCTGATCGCAACTTTCAGCTTTTCCTTCTTTTCTCCTTCGAAAATGACCAGGATGAATGTCGCGCCGGTCATCATTTCCCAAAACAGCAGGAATGTCATTGTGTCGCGAAAAAGCAGTACGCCCAGCATCGAGCAGTATAAGAACAGATACGCAGCGTAATGCAGGGACAGTTCCGTCGAGGTTTTCTTTTCTTCGTACGATTTCAGATAGCCTTTCGAATACCAGAACGCCGTCAGCGAAACGATATTCAGCAGGGTAACGAACAGCGCCGTCAGTTTGTCGATATATAATACCGGATTCAGAAAACCCGCCGAATACTGCGCCCTGTAAACGCTGTACGCGGAAAGATGCTGATACATCATGCCAAACGAACAGACGACGCCCGACATAAGCAGGATCAACGAAAACAAGCCCTTATTCTGCACGGGAACAAAAAATACGCCGGCGGACAGTAAAGGTAAGATACAAAACAAAAAAACAAGTTCCATAAAGTTTAATTATACAATTTTATAATAACACCCCGAATCAAATTGAAGTACAAATGTAGTC
>JAISDR010000007.1 GCA_031264645.1 Prevotellaceae bacterium
CGCACATCTTCGTCCGATTCAATCATCCATAAGCGGATATCAAGTCCGTCGGGGATATTATTGGACGAGAATATTGCCAAACCCGAATCTCTAAACAGCAGTGTCTGATTATCTTTCACCCCGTTAATTTCGAGATACGAGCTTTGTGCCGGAAGACCGGCTTCGGCAAGCATGGCGTCTAACAGACGCTGTCTGCGTGCGTTTGCGTCGGGCAGCTCCATCAGTTCCGAAATGGCGACGCCGTCAGTACGTACAAGTCCCGCCGTTTCCGTCAACAGCTTCGGCACATGCCTTTTTGGCAATATGCCCGCCTTTAAAAGTCGAATTCGGCATGTATTCATCCTTTAATATACCGTTTACGCGCTCGGCCATTGCATTTTCGTAACAGCGGTTTTCTTCCGTCATGTTGATGACCATCCTGTGCTGCAACAATATTTTTGTGTATGCACTGCTGCAGTACTGTATGCTACGGTCGGAGTGATGAATCACGCCTTCAGGATTACTGCACTGTTTCAGAGCTTTTTTAATGCAGGAACTCCGGCTTCGTGAGACAGACTCTTCGACAGTTCCCAGCCAACAATTTTGCGGGAATATACGTCCGTCAGAAGAAAAAGATACATGACCCCTTCATTAGTCCTGATGTACGTTATATCGCTGGCCCAGGCCTGATCGATACAACGAAAAATTTCTTATTCTCTTTTGAACATTTTCAGCCCACTCGTGTTTATATAGTGAATTTGGTTTTTCATAGGTTAGTTCAGCTTAACAAAGGAGGTGAGGACACCCAATCCCCGCCTCCTTTACTTTTTATACTTTAGCGAGTATAACTGTTTAATCGAACTAACATTGAGTCTTCAAACTACGCCGAGCAGAGATACGAAACAGCTTCAGATTCTTTTTGTCCCGTACAATTCATGTTCATGAATGTACTCGAACACGCCGTCAGGTAATAATGCTCTTAGATTATGTCCTTTGGATATGTTGTCCCGGATGAAGGTCGAGGAGATTTCCATTATTGGGGCGTCCAGTTTCGTGGCGTTATTCTTTCTGTAAAGTTCGTCATCGTCAAAGCCTGCACGCGGATATGCAAGCAGACGGTGGCGTTCGACTATTTTCGAGGCATCTTTCCAGTGATGAAAATTAAGCAGATTGTCTGCCCCGATAAGTAGGGACCATTCCTTTTCGGGATATTTTTCAGATAGAGCGTTGATTGTATTTATTGTGTATGACGGTTGAGTAAGAGTATTTTCCATATCGCTCACCACTACCGGCAAGTCAAGTCCTTCGAATGAAATCTTCACCATATTGAACCTGTGCCGGAAATCGGCAAGCTCGCTTTTGGACTTGAACGGATTGTGCGGACTGACGACAAACCAAAACTCGTCGGCGGAAGTAAATTCAACAACATAATTGGCTATTACCAAATGCCCTATGTGGATGGGATTGAAAGAGCCGGAAAATATTACAGCATTCGAAGCCATTACAGCAAATCCATTTTTACGCGGCTATAATAATGGCGTCCCTTCGGGATTTCCTGTTCCTGCTTCATCTCAGATTGTCCTGATTCTTTCTACCGCTTCCAGAGTGTCCTCCTTTTGTCCGAATGCGGTGAAACGGAAAAATCCCTCGCCTGCTGTTCCAAAACCCGATCCCGGAGTTCCTACTACCTGCACCCTGTTCAGTAACAGGTCGAAAAAGTCCCACGAACTCATGTTGTCGGGAGTTTGACACCAGATATACGGCGCGTTAACTCCGCCATAGCACTGCAATCCCAGACTTTCGAGTCCCGACTTGATGATTTTGGCATTTTGCATGTAATAGGCGACAGTCTCTTTCGTTTGACGCTGACCTTCGGGAGAATAAACCGCTTCCGCCCCGCGCTGGATAACATACGCCGTCCCGTTGAATTTGGTGGACTGACGCCGTCTCCACATGGCATTCAGCGAAAGAACCTCGCCTTTCGACGTTTTGGCAGTGAGGTCTTTAGGCACGACCGTGTAGCCTGCCCGCAAGCCTGTAAATCCGGCTGTTTTGGAAAAGCTTCGAAATTCGATGGCGACTTTGCGCGCGCCTTCAATCTCGAAAATGCTGTGAGGCACATCCGCTTCGGAAACAAAAGCCTCGTATGCCGCATCATACAGAATAAGAGACTGATGTTTCAGCGCATAATCCACCCAAGGTTTCAGCTGGGCTTTTGTCAGCACGGTTCCCGTAGGGTTGTTCGGATAGCACAGGTAAATCACGTCTGCCGTTTGCCGTGGAAAAGCCGGCACAAAAGAGTTTGCAGGAGTGCATGGCAGCAACTCGATTTCACGTCCCGCCATTTTGCTGGTGTCGACATAAACGGGATAGGCTGGGTCGGTAATGGCAATCCTGTTGCCGGCGCCAAGTATGTCTCCGATGTTTCCCGTATCGCTTTTAGCTCCGTCGCTTACAAATATCTCGTCGGCTTCAATCGCAATGCCCCTGTCCGTAAAATCGTGTTTCAGTATAGCCTGCACCAGAAAATCATAACCTTCGTAGGGAGCATATCCCCGCAGAGTTTCCTTCCTGCCCATCTCGGCGGTCGCCTTGCTTATTGCATCAATCACGGCGGGCGCAATGGGCTGGGTTATATCTCCTATTCCCAGACTTATGACTTTCTTTTCTGGATGATTTTTCCTGTATTCCCCTACCCGCTTTGCTATTTCGGCAAATAAATAACTGTTGCCGATTTCGGTATAATATTCGTTTAACTTTACCATAATAAATATTGTATTTCAGTATACTCCTTCGAAAACCGTAACAGCCTCCCCGGTCAGATATACGTGATTATTTTCTTCCTTCCATTCGATGTCGAGGTCTCCGCCCAGCAGCGACACGGTCGTTTTCCGTTCCAGTTTATTATTCAGGACGCCGGCAACTGCTACAGCGCATGCGCCTGTTCCGCAAGCCATAGTCTCGCCGCTTCCACGCTCCCAGACGCGCATCTTCACGTGCGAGGGCGAGAGGATTTCGACAAATTCCACATTGACCCGTTCGGGAAACATCGGATGATTTTCGATTTTTTTACCCGTCGTTTCCAAATCAAGACTGTCTATGCCTTCCGTAAAAATCACCGCATGAGGATTGCCCATCGATACTGCGCTTACAGCATATTTTTCGGGCGCAAAATCAATGACTTTGCCGATCAACTGCTTTTCTGTCCAGATGACGGGAATATTCACGGCGTTCAATTCGGGCGCTCCCATATCAACCTTCACTTTTTCAACTTTTCCATCGACGGGAAACAGTTCCAGCGTTTTTATTCCGGCAAGCGTTTCAAGGGTAATTGTTTTCCTGTTTGTATAACCCTTGTCATAAACAAACTTTCCGACACAGCGCGAGCCGTTACCGCACATCTGCGCTTCCGAACCGTCGGCGTTGAACATGCGCATTCTGAAATCGCATATCGCAGACGGCATTACCAAAATCAATCCGTCGGAACCGATTCCCTTGTGACGATCGCTTAACTTGATCGCAAGTTCCTGTGGATTATCAACATTCTGCTCGAAACAGTCAATATATACGTAATCGTTACCTGTCCCGTGCATTTTTACAAATTTGAGCATTTCTATACGAATTTCGACTATTAATACTATTTAAAATCGGCGGCAAAGATATGAAAGTTTATTGAATAT
>JAISDR010000142.1 GCA_031264645.1 Prevotellaceae bacterium
GCTCCAACTTCAAAAAACTGCTGTTCCGAATAACTTGTTATTCGCAGTGATGTGATTTTTTTTTCGGCTATAGTGTACTTGTATCATATTTTTTTGTATTTTTGTCCCGCGTGTATTTAATGTATTTAAAAAATGCTTTCTATAATTGTTGCGATTGATGAAAATAACGCCATTGGAAAGAACAACAGGCTTCCTTGGCATATTACGGAAGATTTAAAGTATTTTAAATCGGTAACGGAGGGACATCCGGTGATAATGGGGAGAAAAACATTTGAATCGGTAGGCAGGGCATTGCCCGGCAGAACCAATATCGTCATAAGCCGCAATCCGCAGTTTGCCGCCGAAGGATGCACTGTCGTCAGGTCTCTGGACGAGGCGGTAAGCGTAGCCGCGCGGATAGACGAAATGCAGTTTGTCATTGGAGGAGATTCGATATACCGGGAAGCAATCCGCATTGCAGACACAATATACCTGACGCTGGTTCATAACAAGTATGAGGCGGATACATTTTTCCCGGAAATTCCGGAAAGCGAATGGATAGAAACTGAAAGAGTTGATTTTGAAAGGGGGAAAGATTTTAATTATCCTTTCAGTTTCCTAAAATTGAAAAGAATATGAACAGGATTGATATTTTATGGCACATAACAGATTAGTAAACGAAACGAGTGTGTATTTGAGGAATCATTCTCATCAGAAAATCAACTGGTATCCCTGGTGCGAAGAAGCATTCGAAACAGCAAGGAAAGAAGACAAGCTGATTTTCATCAGTATAGGCTTTTCCGCCTGTCACTGGTGTCACGAACTGGCGAGGAACTGTTTTGACAGCGACGCCATAGCAGAGGCTCTCAACCGCTATTACATAAGTATAAAAGTGGACAAGGAGGAACGCCCCGACATTGACCTGTTCTACATGAGCGCCGTGGAAATAATCACCAATTCGAGCGGCTGGCCTGTTTCGTGCATACTCCTGCCCGACGGGTCGCCCGTGTACGGAGGCACGTATTTCCCGCCCGACCAGTTCATTGAAATGATACTGGGCATGCAGCAGACATACGCAAACGACCGCGACAAGCTGGAGGAAATCGGCAGGGAACTGATGGAAATACTGAAGGAAACCAATATCGTCAGGAAAAAGCCGCTTGAAAAAACAACAATCGAAGATATCAAACTGATAGTGGAACCCTGGCGCAGAAAGTTCGACGAGGACAACGGCGGAACTCTGGGCGCGCCAAAATTCCCGCTGCCCATATCCCTGATTTTCCTGCTCAATTCGGGATATTACCTCGACGATCCGACGCTGACCTCGTACGTCGAAAAAACCTTGACCAATATTGCCAGGGGCGGGATATACGACCAGCTGCGGGGCGGTTTTTTCCGTTACACGGACGACCTGGCATGGAAAAAGCCGCATTTCGAAAAAATGCTGTACGACAATGCAATGCTGATACTTGCCTACAGCCTTGCCTACCGCAACAATCCCAATCCGCGCTATAAGGAAGTGGTCGAGGAGACGGTGAATTTCATGAAGTTAAACCTTTCGAGAAACAATCTGTACCTCTCCTCGGTCGACGCCGAAATCGGGAATATCGAGGGAAAATACTATACCTGGCAAACGGCGGAATTGAAAAAAATCCTCGGCGACGACTTCGAATTTATGGCGGACTATTTCGGGATTGAAGAAAGTCAAAGGCAAAACATACTCTTTGTCAATATGGATGAGAAAAACCTTGCCCAAAAGTACGGACTGTCATTGACGGAATGTAAAGCAAGGATAAAAAAGCTGAAGCAAAACATGCTTATAATCAGGGAAGGACGCGAACATCCAAACATCGATTCCAAAATAATAGCAGCCTGGAATGCATTGTCTCTTAGCGGACTGTGCGAGGCATACCGTTCGTTCAACAAAAAGTATCTTTTGGATCAGGCAAAAAACATAGCGGATGCACTGATGAGCAAGTATATACTGGAGGGATACAGGATGCTCAGGATATTTGAAAATCAAACTCCCGCGTTTCTGGACGACTACGCTTTCACCATAACCTCGTTCATCAGGCTGTACACAATCACCGGCGAGGGAATATATCTCGAAACGGCTAAGGGGCTTACGGATTATACGTTTAAGCATTTCTATGACCGGAATACGGGAATGTTTTTCTTCACCGACGATTCCATGCCTTCGAACATTCCGCGCATGATGGATTTTGTCGACAAGGCTTGCCCGTCTTCAAGTTCCGTGATGGTGAAGGCGCTGGTATGCCTGTCGCTGGCGGAAGGCAACAAATACTACCGCGATATCGCCATGCAGATGGTAAACAACATGAAAGACCAGATGCCGGGAGCGGGTCCGTACGTCGCATACTGGGCGAACATGCTGTACTATGACCTGTTTCCGCCAATAGTCGCATTTATTCCCGGCGAAAATCTGGTTGACGCCCGCTCGGAATTTGCGCCGAATCTTTTTACTTTTCCCGACGTCGGAAACCCGCACGCGCAGAATATTCCCCCAAACATACTCGACGGAATAAACGGAGATTATTTCCGGCTTGCGGATTGTGCAGGCGTAATAAATAAAAAATCGGACGAAAACAGATTTTTTTAGGCATATCGGAAAGTTTCACAAAAGCGGTGATAATCCGTTGGCTATCCATCCGACAAAACGTTTCCATAGGGAACGTTTTTTCCATACTTCGGGAGACATTTTAGTTGAGTTTTCAATATCGGCTTCAAAGATTCTATTCAGTTCATCCGCAGTTTCATAATCGAAGATAAAAGCATTCGTTTCATAGTCGTGACGGAGGCTTCTGTAATCAAGATTTGCGCTTCCTACCGTACAAAATTTATCATCAACCATCATTATTTTCGAATGATGGAAGCCCGAGTTATAGATATAGATATCAGCGCCTTTCTTCATCAATTTATGAGCGACATGAAACACGCCTTCCGGAGTGAATTTGACGTCTAATTTTGCCGATATCATTATCTCGACCTTTACATTT
Organism: Prevotellaceae bacterium; assembly: GCA_031264645.1. GTDB lineage: Bacteria > Bacteroidota > Bacteroidia > Bacteroidales > UBA932 > JAIRLF01. The sequence continues at coordinate 2,997 of JAISDR010000142.1, forward strand.
CGCGATATGGCTTTCTTCAATTCCTTCTTTATAGCGGACGTCGGCAAAAAATAAGGACTGACAATCCGGATTTTACTTTTGGCGGAACGGATAGATTTTAAGTATGTTTCTTCCAGTTGTCTCGGAAGTTTTTTCGGAACGCGGTCGACTATAGCCACGGTTTTTCCATCAGGATCGTCGTCGTGAGACGGATAATACTGAATCCCGTCTATTTCCTGCCTGGCGACCTCATTCCATATCGACAGGAAAATATTCTGCACATAACCGACTGCGCTTCCTTCAATGCGTACATGCATGTCGCGCCATTCGCCTATTTCGGGCAAGCCGGTGATATAGTAATCAGCAATATTGATGCCTCCGATATACGCCGTTTTACCGTCGATGATTGCGATTTTCCTGTGATCGCGACTTGAAATATGATTGATAAACGGAAAATACAAAGGATCAAAAGGAAAAATCTCGATACCGCTTTTACGTATGGAATCCAGGTGTTTCCTGTTCAGCGGCATATTATTCGACCGGTTGCCGAAAGCGTCATAAACGGCGCGGACTTCCACTCCCTGTCTTGCTTTTTTTGACAGCAAATTGAACAGCAAGCCGGCAATTGAATCGTTACGGAAGTTAAAATATTCGAGATGAACGTGATGTTGAGCCTTTTCTATCTCCTGAAACAAATCGTCAAACTTTTCCCTGCCTCCGTTTAACAGCTTCAGCCTGTTGTTTTTCGTTATCGGGACGTCCTGTTCGGAGAGAAAAGACATGACCAGCGAATCGCTGTCGAAATCCTGTCCGCGAACAATGATTGCAATACAAATCAGAAATACAGATAAATATAACTTCAAACCATCAATTCTATATTACATATTTTTCGTGATAATCAAAAAGATATCCCTGACCCAGCGAGCACAAAAGCAGTCCTGCATTACGCTGTTTCAATTCCTTTGATATCAATGCAGTCATGGTCTCTATATTCTGCTCGTCCAGATGGCTGAACGGTTCATCTAAGAGTAAAAAGTCAAAAGGCTGGCAAAGCGCACGTATTATGGATATTCGCTGCTGTTGCCCGAAAGACATGCGTCCCGACTGCTCGTTTCTCTTATCCTGCAATCCCGACTGCTCTATGAGATAATCTATCTCATCCTGCGATTTATAATCCGTGATTTTATTTTTCAGCTGTATGTTTTCCAGAGTTGTAAGACCGGAAAAAAGCCTTAATCCCTGAAAGACATAGCTGATATTTTTCTTGCGGATATCCTGCCACTCCGTCTTTTTCAGCGTTTTAATTTCCCTGTCGTCAAAATAGATATTTCCCCTATAATCCGCACGTTCTCCGAAGACGAAACTGAGGAAAGACGATTTTCCCTGTCCCGAAGAGGCTGTGATTAAATAATTTCTCCCTTTTCCGAAACTTACATCATTAAACCATATCCTGCCGGACAATGTTTCGTTGTCCGGCAGAAAAAAAGGTTTTAAATTGCTTGTTCTTAACGCATCCATGGAGATAATGTCGTGTCCAGACTTTTGAATATCTGCTTCAGTGAATTTACATTCTTGTTTTTCAGTTGCAGGTTAAATTCAAAATTATAATCCGTATCACCGGAAAAAGACATGTTTTCGTATATCTCGATGATGGATGTAAATGTCTTGTAGCCCTGTCCCATAAAGTTTTGCAGCAGCATTTTGAGGTTATCGGGATAAGTCTCATAATCCAGATTCACATAAAACAGCATTTTATCAGCCATTTTCGCGCTGACGGGATTGTCGGCAAAAGTTTTTCCCTTCGAACCGTCTACAAAAGCTTTTACAGCATCCAAATCATTGGATACAAACACTCTGTTATCCTTATATGCGAAATATACGGGTATAAATGTTTTATTTACGGACAGCGAATAATAGCCGCTCTGCTGAGTGTAAAAGTTTTTAGGAACCAGATTCAACAGATTCTGAAATGCGCTTTCTCCCTTCACCGTAAAGCTAAGACTTGCCAGTGGATATGATATCATGCCGCTGTTGAATCCATGAATACTCATCAGCAGGTCTCCTTCCAAAGCCCCGGCAATTATTTTCAGTTCAGGCGATTCAAATAAATCTGCTATTTCCTGTCTCCTGTCGTTAATTAATTCGTCAAATTCGAAATTTGTGCTTTTTTCCGCTAAACCCTCAATGCTTTGCCGTATCAGTTTAACATATTCTTCAACGTTGATAAATGCGTTAAATGCTAAATACGACTGTTCGGGCATGTCTTTAAAGATTTTTTTATCAAAACTTTTTTTGAGCAAGGGGAGTTTTTCTTTCAGTTTTGCAACTTCCTGAGCGGGAGACATGGATATAGTTCCCGTAATTTTTCCATTATCAAAATTAAGATATGAATGAGTTGTAATATTCGCATATTCTTCACGTATAAGAGATGAAGTAAGACCGGACAAGCCCATATTATCGTAAAGATCGGCAAAGAAATCATATCGCAACCATAGCCCGACGTCGGATTTTTTACTTGTATACTGTTTAAAATCATCATTTGTAGCTAACAGTCCGTCTTTTTTGGGTTTAAAGAGTTCTGCAAGTTTTTCGCGGATGGAAGTTCCCGAAATTACTGCAAGCTCGTCGTTCCATGCTATATTAAAGTCGCCTCCAATCGATATGTATCGAAAGTCTCCTTCATCAACAGGATCTGGAGATTTCGATTTTTTCAACCAGTCTTCAAAGATTTTCCGGTCGAGTATCGAAGCGTATATCGCATAATCGGGCAGTTTTGACACATAAATCAGTATTTTGTCAGCGCTCACGCCGGCGTCTTTGGAACCCTTAAAAAGACTTTCGAGAAATTTAAAACTGTCACTGTCCATGAGTTTTATAAAATTCAGGAAATTGTAGTTATCGGGACTGTTCAGTCCTGACTTTGCAAATATTTCATTGCCGTTGACTTCGTAAACTACAGACGCGTCAGCCGGAATCAGCGACAGTTTGTCTGCAGTCGAAACGTTTGTATTACAGGATGCGAAAAACACGCATCCTAAAACAAGAGGAGAAAAAAACTTTAAAAATTTCATAATTTATAATTTAAATTAATAATAAAAACTTCTTTATCGAGGACTGTACGAACATTTAATCATGCTTTACATTCAATCACATCCGATAAATTTTGCGCAAAGATAATGATTATTTATTACATAAACCGAATTGGCTTTGAAAAAAACGGGTTTTCTGCATTGCAGAATTGACTGCTTTTGAAAAAAACGGGTTTTCTGCATTGCAGAATTGGCTACTTTTGAAAAAAACGGGTTTTCTGCATTGCAGAATTGACTATTTTTGAAAAAACGGGTTTTCTGCATTGCAGAATTGACTATTTTTGAAAAAAACGAGTTTTCTGCATTGCAGAATTGATTATTTTTGAAAAAAACGGGTTTCTGCATTGCATTTGGTATCCCGCGCTACGGAAAACAAATCATTCAGGAGAACTGTTATTCATGTAAAAAAAATAAATTACCTTTGCCGCCGGTAAAGATGTTAAAATATAAAATGGAGAAATGGAGAAGCTTAAAGAAATTGTAGAAGCGTTTGTTTCAGGAAACGGGATTAATGTTGCTCCGCTTGGGGCAGGACACATTAACGACTCTTATAAAGTACTGGTGGACGATAAGGAGTTTGTTTTGCAGAGAATTAATCATGCGATATTCAAGAATGTCCCCGAATTGCAGAACAACATTCTCCGTGTAACTTCTCATATTAAGAGCAAGTTGCTGGAAAAGGGCGTAAAGGATATCGAACGCAGGGTTTTGAATCTTCTTCCCGCTAAGGATGGCAAATA
>JAISDR010000094.1 GCA_031264645.1 Prevotellaceae bacterium
CTCGTGAGTTAAATTTTCTTAAAAAACAAATTTCTTTATATGTTTCGCAACATGTTTTTTTATGTTTTTTAGTATCAGTATATTATGTAAAAGCAAGACTTAATGTTACAATAATGTAATACACAGCGTTTTATTTAAGCGTCTTTGAATTTCGACAAATCAAAGCATTTAACCGTTAATTAGATAGGCATGTTGTATGTAACAGATTTATGTATAATTTTACGCGGTAAATATATTACGTTATTTTAATTATTAATTTAAGTTTTTTAACATGAGTAAAGCAGAACTGATTGATGCAATTGCAAAGAGTGCATCGTTAAAAAGAGCGGACGCAAGGAAATTTTTGGATGCGTTTGTAGAAGTTGCTTCGACGTCCTTAATCAAAGGCGAAGAAGTAATAGTATTTAGATTTGGAACTTTTTCGATAATTGAAAAAGTAGCCAGAACAGGTCGCAATCCCCTCACGGGAGAAAGTCTTGATATACCGGCAAAGAAAGTCGTTAGATTCAGACCAAGTTCGAATTTGAGCGCTAAAGTAAAATAAAGTAAGCTGAAATTTGATGATTTTTAGAGCAGGGTTGTTCCAAAACAACCCTGTTTTATATACTGTCTATCGATTGCAATTTACTGGTCAGTAGCTACTAAGGCTTAGTCCGTCAAATAAAAATATCGTCTTTCAAAAAAAATACATAATTTTGTAACGCTATTTAATGAAATATATATGGAATTGAAATTATCGGCAGAAGTAGGTGAAATTATTCGGTACAGCAGGGAAGATACCGTCAGACTTGGGAACAATACCGTTTCCCCGGACCATTTTTTTCTGGGAATACTCAGGCATAAGGATAACGACGCCTGTCGGTTACTGGTAGAACTGAACATTGATATAAACGAGTACAGGTGTTTAATAGAAAATAAACTGCGCTCATCAAACCATGAGGCGGTCGCAAGTACAAGCACCGGAAACGTGGCAAGCGTGTTCCTGACAAAAACGGCAGACACGGTACTTAGAAAAATGCAGCTGGAAGCCCGTTCGATGAAAGAACCGGAACCCAAGGCAATACACATGCTTCTTGCAATTCTGAGCGAAAATACCGCATTTGTAACCGGTCAGCTAAACAATGACGCCATCAGCTACGATCTGGTCAAAGGACGCATCAACGGCGAAGGCGAAAAGGCATTCTTCAGTAACGATTACGAAGAAGAAGACGAAGAAGACGAAAGCATGAACGCTGCTCCAAAAACACATACAACATCGAGAAATACAGGAACATCGGCGATTGATAATTTTAGTACCGATTTAACCAAAATCGCAGCGGAAAACAAAATGGATCCCATTGTGGGAAGGGAAAGAGAAATCGAACGCCTTACGCAGATATTGAGCAGGCGCAAGAAAAACAATCCCGTCCTGATTGGCGATCCCGGAGTTGGCAAAACGGCTATTATCGAAGGTCTTGCATTAAAGATTGCGAACAGGCAGGTGCCGAGAGTTTTACTGAAGAAAAGACTTGTCGCCCTGGATGTTGCCGCCATTGTTGCCGGAACGAAATATCGCGGACAGTTCGAGGAACGAATGAAAGCTATCCTGTCGGAACTCCACAAACATCCTGAAATAATACTGTTTATCGACGAGCTTCATACCATCGTCGGCGCGGGAGGAGCCCCCGGTTCGCTCGACGCCGCCAATATGCTGAAACCCTTTCTTGCACGCGGCGAGCTGCAGTGCATCGGTACAACCACTCTCGACGAATATCGCGAACATATAGAAAAGGACGCCGCTCTCGAAAGACGCTTCCAGAAAATACTTGTCAATCCGACTTCGACGGAAGAAACTTTGGAAATACTCGAGAAAATAAAAGGTAAATACGAAGAATATCATCATGTTATATATACGCCCGAAGCGATAAAGGCTTGTGTAAGCCTTACCGACAGATATGTATCGGACAGGACGTTTCCCGACAAGGCAATTGACGCCCTTGACGAAGCAGGCTCAAGAGTACACATTTCGGATATCAAAATCCCGAAAGCGGTGCAGGATATTGAGATTGAAATCGATAAAGTCCGCGAACTGAAACGGAAAGCCGTGGAATCTCAAAATTACGAGAAGGCAGCCGAACTCAGGAATACCGAAAAAAATCTGTCTCAGGAGCTGGAAAAAGCCCAGCAGAAATGGGAAAAGGAACTGGAAAAAGACTGCCAGACTGTCGATGAGGAAAACATCGCCGAAGTTGTCGCAATGATAACTAATGTCCCTGTCCAGCGTATTGCGAAAAACGAAAGCATGCGCCTGCTCGAAATGCCTGAAGCCCTGAGAGGTAAAATTGTAGGACAGGACGAAGCCGTCGAGAAGATTGTAAAAGCTATCAGGCGCAACAGGGCGGGACTTAAAGACCCGATGAAGCCTATCGGCACGTTCATATTCCTCGGTCCTACAGGAGTGGGAAAAACACAGTTAGCCAAAATATTATCTCAATACATGTTCGATTCTGCCGATAACATGATACGTATCGACATGAGCGAATATATGGAAAAATTTTCGGTAAGCAGGCTGATTGGCGCTCCTCCGGGATATATCGGATACGAGGAAGGAGGACAGTTGACCGAAAAGGTGAGGCGCAGACCGTATTCCGTGATTCTTCTGGACGAAATAGAAAAAGCTCATCCCGACGTATTCAATATTTTGCTGCAGCTTCTGGACGAGGGTCAATTGACTGACAGTCTTGGCAGAAAAATCGATTTTAAAAACACGATTGTGATAATGACTTCGAATATCGGAAGTCGCGAAGTGAAGGAATTTGGACAGGGCATCGGCTTTGCAAGCGCTAAAAATCAGGATGAAGCCGTCAGGAATAATTCCAAATCCATTATCGACAAGGCTTTGAAACGCAATTTCGCACCCGAGTTTCTGAACAGAATCGACGATGTGATTATATTCAACTCCCTGCGTATGGAAGATATACTGAAAATCACGGATATTGAACTAAGCTCTTTATTAAACCGTTTATCATCCGTCGGATATAAAATCAATATAGCGGAAAACGTAAAACAGTTTCTTGCCGAACAGGGATACGACCCCAAATACGGAGCAAGACCGTTGAAACGCGCGATTCAGAAACATATCGAAGACAATCTGGCTGAAGCGATTATAAGAGACGGTAGCGTTGCCGGAGATTCTTTCGACATCAGCCTTGATAAGGGAAAAAAGGAAATCAGGGTAAAAACCGTTAAGGGAGTTTTGAATTTTGAATTTTGAATTAGCTTACTGTGAGTGTAAAAGAAATTTTTAATTCGTTACTATGAGTGAAGAGATTAAGAGAGTAAAATCGTGGAAAATATTTTTGCCGGTATTGATTGGATTACTGGCAATTGCTTATATGTTCTACAAGGAGTTTGACCCTTCGGCATTTGATGAAATAGATTTCACATGGTGCTCGGTTTTCTGGCTTCTAATGGCGGTGCTGTGTATCGGCGGACGGGATGTAGGCTATATAATGCGGATAAGGGGACTTTCCGAAAACCAGCTGACCTGGCGACAGGCGTTCAGGGTAATCATGCTCTGGGAATTTACATCGGCTGTAACTCCCTCGTCTATCGGCGGAACGAGCGTCGCTCTCATGTATATCCACAAGGAAGGCATCAGCATAGGCAAAAGTTCGGCAATGGTCATGATGACATCCCTGCTCGACGAACTGTATTTTGTGATAATGTTTCCCATACTCGTTTTTTCGATAGGTATCCCCGAACTTTTTGATATAGAAGATTCTCCCGGCTGGTCGCAGGGAATGTTCTGGCTCGCCCTTATCGGATACACAGTTAAATTTGTGTGGGTTATCGCGCTCATATACGGAATGTTCGTAAATCCCAAAAGTCTGGGAAAACTGATATTCACCATATTCAAGCTGCCTTTCCTGAAACGCTGGAAAAGGTCGGCAGTCAGGGCTTTGCGCGACATCGAACTTAGCTCTACAGAATTGAAATTCAAGAAAAAATCGTTCTGGATAAATGCGTTTGTAACGACATTCGTTTCGTGGACGTCGCGTTACTGGATTGTAAACTGCCTGTTTCTGGCTTTCTTTGCAATACACGACCATTTCCTGATCTTTGCCCGACAGCTGGTTATGTGGGTGGCAATGCTTATCAG
>JAISDR010000243.1 GCA_031264645.1 Prevotellaceae bacterium
CTCCGTCCGGTTCGGGATATTGCCGTTTGAATGATCCGCAGGGTGTGTGGGCAAAAGATTTTTTGCACCTGCATCATCAATGCGGAAACGGTATTCCAACGGCATCCCCATCAACACCTTCAAATAGTTCATTTGCTGGCTGAACGTCGCCCGCGTTTTCTGAATATCAACCCTCATATTGCTGATGTTTACTTTCATGCGGTTCAGGTCGATTTCACGTGTAACATCATACGCCACCTGCAGCGCCATCATAGTATAGATGGAATCCATGATGACCAGCGTCTCCATGTTATTTTCCAACAGGTTTTGGGAATACATAATGTCGTAGAAAGCGTTGCCGATGTTATAAATCAGCTCTTCTTCCGTCATCCTGCTCTTCAAGCGGGCAAGTACCCCGGCATTTTTACTCATCTTAACTCCGGTAAACAATCCGGCGTCAAACAGCACCTGTTCCAAATCCAAGCCTGCCACAGCGCCATATTTGACGCCCATCTCGACGCCGATATATTCGCCCGGCATCCCGAACATATCCCCCGGGAACATCGAAGTCGCCAGCTTCATATTGTCGGTAGCGGACACAGAGCCGTTTAACTGGGGAAGCAAACCGCTTTTAGCCTCGCGGTATCCGGCTTCCGCTTCCTGCGTTTGAAACTTCGCCTTGTGCAGTTCATAGCTGTTTTGCACTGCGTATTGCAGACATTCCTGCAAATTGAATGTTACTTCCTGCGCTTTTCCTTTCCATGAAATACCGCCAAACAGCAGGAGCAAAAGAGAAATTGTTTTCAATACATTCATCATCCATTTATTTAATTTTATTGTTCTAATTCTGCTTATACAGACAACTGACAGAGGGAAATATTTTATAGTATGGAAAATTTTCCTGTCTTTTCTTATGACCTCACAAAATAATCCGTACCTTTGCGGCTGTAAAAATGAAATAATATAAACATGAAAGGAATAGTACTCGCCGGGGGATCCGGCACGCGGCTTTACCCGATAACCAAGGGAGTTTCGAAGCAGATATTGCCGATATACGATAAGCCAATGATTTATTATCCCATATCCGTTCTGATGCTGGCGGGCATACGGGATATACTGATAATCTCGACGCCGCACGACTTGCCGGCATTCGAACGCCTGCTGGGAGACGGGAACGATTACGGCGTAAATTTCGAGTATGCCGAACAGCCTTCGCCCGACGGTTTGGCGCAGGCGTTTATAATCGGAGAAAAGTTTATCGGAAACGATTCGGCATGTCTGGTTTTGGGGGACAATATCTTTTACGGACAGAGTTTTTCAAAGATGTTGAAAGACGCTGTCGATATGGCTGAAATCCAGGGCAAAGCTACTGTATTCGGATATTATGTAAACGATCCCCAGCGGTATGGAGTGGCGGAGTTCGACGGCGAGGGGAATGTGCTCGGCATCGAGGAAAAACCGCAGAATCCCAGGTCGAACTATGCCGTGGTAGGGCTTTATTTCTATCCCAACAGTGTGATTGAGGTCGCGAAAAACATCAAGCCCTCGGCGAGGGGAGAGCTGGAAATCACTACTGTCAACCAGAAATTCCTGAGCGAGAAAAACCTGAAAGTATCGCTTTTGGGACGCGGGTTTGCATGGTTAGACACCGGCACCCACGACTCGCTGTACGAAGCCGGCACCTTTGTCGAAGTGATAGAAAAGCGTCAGGGACTGAAGATTGCATGCCTCGAAGAGATTGCGTACAGTCAGGGCTGGATTACCGGCGAACAGCTGGAAAAACTCGCCGAACCGATGAAAAAGAATCCCTACGGACAATATTTGTTAAATCTTGTAAAATAATAAACGGTATGAAAAAGAAGAATATACTAATCACGGGAGGAGCCGGTTTTATCGGTTCGCATGTTGTGCGTCTGTTTGTGAACAGTTATCCCGAGTACAACATTGTCAATCTTGACAAACTGACTTACGCCGGAAACCTTGCGAATCTCAGGGATATCGAAAACAAACCCAACTATACCTTTGTGAAGGCGGATATTTGCGATTTCCCGGAAATTCAGTCGATATTCGAAAAATACAGCATCGACGGGGTAATTCATCTTGCCGCCGAGAGCCATGTGGACAGATCGATAAAAGACCCGTTCCTGTTTGCCCAGACCAACGTGATCGGCACGCTGTCGCTCCTGCAGGCGGCAAAATCGGCTTGGGAAAAGACCGGCGTCGACGGTAAACTGTTCTACCACATATCTACCGACGAAGTGTACGGATCGCTGGGCAGCGAAGGGTTTTTCACCGAGGAAACTTCCTACGACCCGCATTCGCCCTATTCGGCGTCGAAAGCCTCCTCCGACCATTTTGTCAAGGCGTTTCACGACACGTACGGCTTGCCTGCCGTTATATCGAACTGTTCAAACAATTACGGTCCGTATCAGTTTCCCGAAAAGCTGATACCGCTGTTTATTAACAATATCCGCAACAACAGACCTTTGCCGGTATATGGCAGGGGCGAAAACGTGCGCGACTGGCTGTATGTTATTGATCATGCGCGAGCCATCGACATCATTTTCCACAAGGGCGCAGCGGGCGAAACCTACAATATCGGAGGATTCAACGAATGGAAAAACATTGATCTTATAAAAGTAATGATCAAGGTAACAGACAGGCTTCTGGGCAGAAAGGAAGGCGAATCGGAAAAACTGATAACATACGTTACCGACCGCGCAGGACACGACTTGCGCTATGCCATAGATTCCGGCAAGCTGAAAAACGAACTTGGCTGGGAACCTTCCCTGCAGTTCGAGGAAGGAATAGAAAATACAGTCCGATGGTATCTCGACAATCAGGAATGGTTAGACAGCGTAACAAGCGGAGAATATCAGGAATACTACGAAAAAATGTATTCCGCATGATTGTCTTGCAAATACCTGCCTGTGAATAAACAGACTGTCGAACTCCTCGCTCCCGCAAAAAACAGGGAATCGGGCGAGGCTGCAATCAATCACGGAGCCGACGCCGTGTATATCGGCGGAAGCAGGTTCGGAGCGCGCGAGGCTGCCGCTAACAGTCTTGCCGACGTCGAACAGCTGTGCAGGTATGCGCACAAATATTTTGCAAGGGTCTATCTGACCCTGAACACAATCCTCTACGACAGCGAACTTGAGCAGGCAAGGGAAATGATTGTCAATGCGTACAGCGCCGGATGCGACGCCGTAATTGTGCAGGACATGGCGCTGCTCGAAATGGATTTGCCGCCGATTCCGCTGTTTGCTTCAACACAAACGGACAACTGTTCGCCGGAGAAGGTCAGGTTTCTGGAAAACGCCGGTTTCAGCAGGGTGATACTTGCACGCGAACTGTCGATAAGCCAGATCGCGGAAATACGGAAATCGACGGCAATCGAGCTGGAATCCTTTATCCACGGCTCTCTTTGCGTGAGCTACAGCGGACGCTGCTATCTCAGCGAAGTTCTTTCGGGCAGAAGCGCCAACAGGGGAAGCTGCGCCCAGATGTGCCGCCTGCCGTTTGACCTGTATAACGACAGCGGCGTAAAAATTGCCGGCGACAGGCATCTGCTTTCGCTCAAAGACCTGAACATGTCCGGATATCTTGAAGATTTGATGCTTGCCGGCGTCTCATCCTTCAAAATCGAGGGACGCCTGAAAGATATTTCGTATGTAAAAAACATAACGGCGCACTACAGAAAATGTATTGATGAAATACTTGGACACTCAAACGCTTATGAAAAAGCCTCGTCGGGAAAGGTGCAGCTGTTTTTCGAGCCTGACGTAGAAAGGTCGTTTTCAAGAGGATTTACTTCGTATTTTGCAGAAGGCAGGAAACGTGGACTGAATGCTGGAACAGCCAAATCGAAAGGCAAATATTGCGGAACGGTCGTTTCCGTCGCCAAACGCTCGTTTGTCACGGACACTTCCGGACGCCTGACAAATGGCGATGGCGTCTGTTTCTTCGACAGTTCGGGAAAACTGTC
>JAISDR010000266.1 GCA_031264645.1 Prevotellaceae bacterium
AGCGCAAAGCCGAACTCCTGAAAGAGGAAAGGGAACTCGCACAGCAGAAGGCGGACCTTGAAAGGCGGGAATTTGTCGCCGACGCCCTCGTAAAGGAGCAGATGAACGAAGTAGAGCGCTGCATAAACGGGAGATTCAGACTTGTACGCTTCAGAATGTATTCGCCCCAGCTTAACGGCGGCGAAAAACCCGACTGCGTAATGCTCTCCAGAACGGACGGGGCAAAATACATGGACATGAACAGCGCCCAGAAAATCAATGCCGGGCTTGACATAATCAACGCCCTCTGCGCATTTCACGGAGTTTGCGCTCCCGTTTTCATCGACAATGCCGAGGGCGTCAACGAATTTATACCTGCCGTGCCGCAGCTGGTAAAGCTGGCTGTAACGAATGACAGGCAATTAGTAATTAAAAATAATAATTAAAAAATAACAGTATGAGTACACAGAACAGTACACAGAACAGTACACAGAATGATCCCGCGACACAGCGGGACAGAGGTCTCTGCACCTACAGGGTGGCAGGCGAAGATGTAAATTTAAGTTACAATATTGTCCGCCAGTTTCTGGTACGGGGCAATTCCACTGTAACAGATCAGGAAGTCGCGCAATTCATTTCGATTTGCAGGTACAACCAGTTAAATCCGTTTTTAAACGAGGCGTATCTGATAAAATTCGAAGGACAGAATCCCAGCGCCCAAATGGTTGTATCGAAGGAAGCCTTAATGAAGCGCGCCGAAACCTGTCCCGAATACGACGGATTCAGGGCTGGACTGATAGTTGAGCGCAAAGGCGAAGTTGTCGATGTTGAAGGCGGTCTGCTGCTTCCATCCGACAAACTGCTTGGCGGATGGGCGGAAGTGCATCGCAGAGACCGCCGGTTCCCGTATGTCTCCCGTGTTTCACTTGCGGAATACGACAAGGGGAAGAGCCTGTGGAGTAACAAAAAATCCACGATGATTCGGAAAACGGCAATCGTGCAGGCAATGCGCGAAGCGTTTCCGGCGCAGATTGGCGCAATGTACACCGCCGAAGAACAGGGCGCGAACATTCAGGACGCCGAATATACGGACGTGTCGGACGCCGTAGCCGGCGAAATCTCCGAAAAGGCAAACGCCGGAGCTCCCGTGAGCTTCGACGAAACGCCGGCTCCGGAGCGGAACGCGGCTCCCGCACAGGAACAGAACACGGCTCCGGCGCTCAATGCCGGCAACGTTAAACAGCCTCCGTTTTAATAAGAATTAACTAAGGATTATGGTATTAAAAGTCTTGGGTTCGAGCAGCGCGGGCAACTGTTACATTCTAGAGAACGAAAGCGAAGCCCTGATTCTGGAAGCCGGCATAAGGTTTCCGGAAGTCGAGCGCGCAATGAATTTCAACGTCGGCAAAATTGACGGCTGCCTGATTTCGCACGAGCACAGCGATCACGCCGGACAAATTCTGTCGTTTCCGCGATTTGTAGACGTATTCTGCTCGCGGGGAACGGCGGACAAAATCGATGCGGGCGAAAAATCAAAAATGCATGCCGTTTCTGCAAACACGCCGTTCGAAGCGGGGAGATTCAGAATAATTCCCTTTGCAACGAAGCACGACGCCGCCGAACCCCTTGGCTTTTACATCAACCATCCCGAAACCGGCAACGTGCTTTTTGCCACCGACACATCCTACCTGCCGCGCCGGTTTTCCGGATTAAACAACATCCTGATAGAGGCGAATTATCGCATGGACATTCTGGAGGAAAACGTTCGGAACGGCAGCGTTCATCACGCGCAGTGCAACCGGACACTGCAAAGCCACATGAGCTACGCGACGTGTCTCGACGCCCTGCTTGCGAACGACCTGTCGCAGGTAAACAGCATAATCCTGATACACCTTTCCGACCGGAACTCCAGCGCGGAAGAGTTCCGGCAGGGAATATGCGAAGCAACGGGCAAAAACGTATCCGTCGCTGAAAAAGGAATGATTATGGACTTCAACAAAACGCCATTCTGAAATCAAAATTATGAATATAACCGGAGTAACATCATACGAAAATCTGTTTGCGGAAGCAGGGCGGATACAGTCCTTTTCCGAGATAAGCGTAAGCGACAGTCCGCAGGAAATCGCGGAAAGAATCGGCGACCTCGGCGTGTACATTGCCCGGACGGGCAAAATGCTTGCCGACGCCAAATACCACCTGAACGCAAAGCGGAAGGACGAAACGGTTGAACTGATACGCAAAACGCTTGCGGTCAACCAGCTGTCCGCAAAAGTCCAGAACTCGCTTGTAGACAGCATTTGCAGGGAGGAACAGTACCTTGTGGACTGGCTTGAGCGGCTTAACAGAGCCCTCACGCACCAGCAGGATGCAATGCGTTCGCTCCTCAGCTACGAAAAGGAAAATCTAAGGATAACAAAAACAGGATATTAAAAGAAATAATAATAATTAAAAACAGTTTTAGAATGGAAATTCAAACAGTAAAAAGAGTGCTGACATACAAATTCAGTCAGCAGGAAAAAGAGGAGTTGGGAAAGGAACTCGCGAATAAAAACCTTCAGCTTGCGCAACAGGAAGCGGCGAAACGCTCTGTCGTTGCCTCGTATGCAAGCCAGATTGCAGCCACGAAAGAGGGAATATCACGGGCTTTACATTGAGATGAAAACGGGAACAGGCGTGCACGGGAAACTGCAAAAGGCATTTCAGGCAAAGGCTGAGCATTTCGGGTACAAATATGAAGTCTGCAGGTCTCTCGATGAATTTATTGAAACAGTAAATAACTATATAACAGCATGAGACAGATAATAGAGCAGGGCAACGTTTTTGTGATAAGCTACGAATACAGCGAAACGCTGACGGAGCATGTCCGCAAACTGCCCGCGCGCAAATTCGACTACATCAAAAAAGTATGGACGGTTCCGCTTGAATACCGGAACCATGTCGAGGAATTTGCGCGCACGCATAAATTTAACATGAAGGGACTGGGAAATAATCCCTTTGCGAATTTCGACTATGCAATACCGGAGATGCCCGATTTGACCGTGGAGATACCTCTGAAGCGCGAACTTTTCCCGTTTCAGAAACAGGGAATCGCATACGCTTTGCAGCATAAACGCCTGATAATCGGGGATCAGCCCGGATTGGGAAAAACAGCCCAGGCAATAGCGACAGTTCTTGCCGCAAACGCCTTTCCATGTTTGGTGATATGTCCGAGTTCGTTAAAAATCAACTGGGAGCGGGAATGGGACATGTGGACGGCAAGAAGGGCGATAGTGCTTAATGACAGCGTTAAGCGCACGTTCACGTATTTTTATGAGGCCGGCATGGCGCACGTGTTCATAACGAACTACGAATCGCTGAAAAAGTATTTCGTTACCGAAATCAAACAGAAAACCGACGCCTCCGGAAAGAAGTCAAAACTGACGCTGAAGGATATTAAATTTAATGACAAAATCAATTTTTTCAAGTCGGTAATAGTCGACGAATCGCACAGAATCAAGGATTTGAAAACACAGCAGACGAAATTTACAAAGGGAATATGCACCGGAAAGGAGTATATTCTGCTGCTCACGGGAACTCCGGTAGTGAACAAGCCGAAAGACCTGATTTCGCAGATTGGAGTTATTGACCGCATGAGCGATTTTTACGGCTATCCCAACTTCGTGAAGTGGTTTTGCGACAGCGAAGACCACTGGAAGGAACTGAACGTGCTGCTGCGCCGGAAATGCTTTTACCGTCGCGAAAAAAAGGACGTGCTGAAACAGCTGCCTTCGAAAATGCGCGCCGCCGTGCTTTGCGACATAACGACGCGCAAAGAATATGCCGACGCCCTGCGCGACCTTGAGATATACCTGCGCCGCTACCGTCAGGCTTCCGACGAACAGGTAGCGAAGTCCATGAAGGGCGAAATCATGGTGCGTATCGGCATACTGAAAAACATATCGGCGCGCGGGAAACTGGCGGATGTGGTCGATTATGTAAGCGACGTGGTCGATTCGGGCGAAAAGATAGTGCTTTTCGTGCATTTGCGGGAGGTGTCCGACACCCTGAAACGCTTCTTTCCGGCAGCGGTTACGATTTTGGGATCGGACGATTCGCAGACGCGGCAGCGGAATATCGACAGGTTTCAAAACGATGCAAGCTGCCAGCTGATAATATGCTCGATAAAGGCTGCGGGCGTGGGCATAACGCTGACAGCGTCGTCGAGGGTTGCATTCGTCGAATTGCCGTGGCATCCCGCCGACTGCGAGCAGTGCGAGGACAGGGCGCACCGCATAGGTCAGGTCGAAAGCGTGCAGTGTACATACTTCCTCGGAAAGGACACGATAGACGAATGGATATACAAAATAATCGCCGAAAAGCGCGACATGACAAAGCAAATCACCGGAGCGCGCGAGGACGTTGAAGAAAGTGTGCTGAATGGAGTTATTGATTTATTAAGCAGGAATTTAAAATAATAAAATAATATAATTAAAGAAAAATTATGAAAAAGTATGAATTGAAAAACAGCTACTTTAAAAACCGTTACGGCAACATGCCGGACACGATACTGGAGATAGCGCAGTATCAAAAGGAACATGGAGAATTGCCGTTCAAGTACGACGGCGACAATTGGGTGTATGACGCTTTTTGCGAGCGTCAAAAGCGAAAAGGAGTTTACGCTTCGCAATATCTGACTCCGGATGCTACGGTTGCCTGGCTGAAGGAAAGTGTAAATGACTAGTTTGAAGACCAGATTGTACTGGATCCATGTTGCGGAACAGGTCAACTAACACCGGAGTTACTCAGAAGAGGCTTTGAAGTAACCGCATTTGACGTTGATTATGAGATGGTCGAGACAATTAACCTTTTGTACCCTGAATTAAAAGCCCGTCAAATGCTTTTTAGGGATTTTAAGGGCATATTTAATCAAA